>JARKPE010000022.1 GCA_029975415.1 Dysgonamonadaceae bacterium
CAAGTACAGATCACAATAAATTTGAAGAAGTTGTTAAAATTGATGCTATAGATAGCTACATTCATAATAACTTATATCAATATCCACAAACTATTTGCAAAGAAATTGAGATTGTCAAAGACATTTTCAATAATATTTTAGCTCAACCCGACGAAACGACAATTGCAATAGTTTCTGATCACGGTTTAACTGCACTTTCACGTTTAGTGGATTCTAAAAAATACATTGCAAAAGCAAGTCATGAAGGGCGATACATTAAACTTGACACCGAAGAAACTATCGAAGATACAGATTATATTCGCTACAAAAATGGGGCAGACAATTTTAAAGTAGCACTCACTCACGCCTCTTTGAATACAAAACCTGTCCGTGAAGTTCACGGGGGGTGTACGCCTGAAGAAATTCTAGTGCCATTCATTGTGGTTTCAAATAAAAAAACGGTAAAAACGGTCGAAAAAATCGCTGAAACTAAACAACAAACAGAAAGTATTGTTCCCAATTTTCAAAAGAAAGAAGGATTTGAAGAAGAAGAACTATTTTAATATCAATAGAATATGAGTGAAATTGGTCAAAAAATAAAGCAAGTTTTTCCAGATATAGCAATACTTAAAGATCAAGATAATTACAGTGTCTTTAATGGGAGAAATTTACCTTCATTTGTTAAGGACTTTCTTATTAGAAAGCACATTGATTCTGACGGCAATCTGAATAAAGAAGCAATATTAGAATTTCTCGAAAAGCATATTCCTGATGATAACAATGTTGTTAAAAATCGTTTATATAGACAGGAACAAGTGCAATTGCTTACGCGCTTTATTATCACTACCGATATAAAAGGTGGAAAAGTTCGTTTTGCAATTCCTGATGCCGGAATAAAATCAAATGAAGCTGTAATTCCTGATTATTTAATAAATCAATACCGAGAAGAGCTTATTGACGGTGAAAAATGGGGAGTTATAAAATTAATATATATACCACCTGTTGAAAAGGAAAAAGGATACATTGAGCTTGCAGATTATAAGCCATTCCGTCCATACAAAGTAGATTTGGAGTATTATCGAAATTGTAGGAAACAATTTACAACAGAGGAGTGGATTGATGTACTTCTATCTGCTATGGAATATAATCCAGATAGTTTCAAAAGCACGACGCAAAAGTTAGAGTTCTTAACTAGATTATTGATTTTTGTCGAGCCCCGTTTAAATATGATTGAACTTGCTCCCAAAGGTACAGGTAAGTCCTACGTTTTCGGCAATTTAAGTAAATACGGCTGGTTGATAAGTGGGGGAAAAGTGTCTCGTGCAAAACTTTTCTACGACAAAACTCGCCAACAACCAGGAATTATGAAAAACTACGATTTTGTTACTTTTGATGAAATCCAAACAATTATTTTCCAAGACCCACCTGAAATGCAGGCAATCTTGAAATCTTATTTGGAAGCGGGAAATGCAACGGTAGATAATTACAAATTCCTTTCAGAATGTAGCACAATGTTGATGGGAAACATTGAACTTACGAGCAATAATCAACCACGAGGCGATAAATATTTCATTCATTTACCGGAAAGTTTCAGAGAATCCGCTTTGCTTGACCGTTTTCATGGTTTTATCGAAGGTTGGTATTTGCCTAGAATGAACAAAAGTATGATTCTCAAAGATTGGACGTTAAATGTTGAGTATTTTTCGGAGGTGCTTCATTTATTACGAACTGCTCCTGAATATTCAATGCTCGTCAATGAAGTTGTTTATTCAGAAGAAAAAAGTGATTTGCGTGATCTAAAAGCAGTACAACGTATCGCAACGGCCTATTCCAAATTGCTTTTTCCACACATTACAAGTGTGGAAAAATTAGACAAAGAAGAGTTCAAACTCTATTGTTTGGATCCTGCAATACGTCGGCGTGGTATTATTAAAGAGCAATGCCACAAAATAGATGAAGAGTTCAAAGAGTATATGCCTGAAATAAGGGTTAAATGATATACAAAATTTTCTGCCCGAACCCCAAATCATAGAATACAAAATCAGTTGGCACAAAGATTACCTGAAATGGATACGTGGCTTTGCCAATGCCCAGTGCGGAAAAATCTATATTGGCCCGAGTGATGCCGATACAATGCGTCAAACATTAGCTGTTCTATTGGATTAAATGTTTTAATTGATACGGTATAACGAAATAGATTACCTCTATTTCCCTTTAGGGTAAGGAGGATAACAACAACATGTCATGGATCAACCCAAACTCGAACGCCTGCTCCGGCTGATGAAAATGCTCACAGCCAACAGCTCATTGACCGTCGATGAAATAGCCGACAAATTAGGCATTTCGTCCCGTTCCGTTTACCGCTATATCGACACCTTTCGCGAGGCCGGTTTTGTGGTTAAAAAGACCAACAACTGCCCAAAACTCGACAAATCCTCCCCCTATTTCAAGGACATTAGCGAGCTGATCCATTTCACCGAAGAAGAAGCCTGTATCCTCAAGTCGGCCATCGAAAGCATCCACGAAAACAACCTTCTCAAGCAAAACCTCAAAAAGAAGCTCTACACCGTTTACGACTACAACATTCTGGCCGAAACCATTGTAAGCGGCAAAAACGGGCGTAATGTGGCACAGCTGGTCAAAGCCATTGAAAATAAAAACACCGTAATCCTCAAAAATTATGCCTCCGCTCACGGCAACGATATCCGCGACCGATACGTCGAACCGTATGCCTTCACCACAAATTACGTCCAAATCTGGTGCTACTGTCAGGACGAAAACAAAAACAAACTCTTCAAGGTATCTCGAATCGGAGACGTCGAGATTTTGCCCGAAACCTGGCAGAACGAAGCCGACCACCGAGCCGGCTATATCGACATATTCCGCATGAACAGCGAACACACTACAACGGTCAAACTCAAGCTCAATCTTCGTGCCACAAACCTTTTAGTGGAAGAATATCCCCTCGCTTCGAAATACCTCACCAAACTATCGCCAAATGAATGGTTGCTCGTTACCGACGTTTGTTCGATGGACGGCGTCGGGCGTTTCGTGATGGGACTCCTCGACGATATTGAAATTGTCGAATCACCCGAACTGCAAGAATACATTGCCACCCGCCTGAAGAATCACCAAAATAAATTTCCATTGTCATAAATTGTCAAAATCAAAATGTTTCTTTGTTTTCTATTTATATTTTTTGTCTGAATACATGACAAAAAAACAATATTTTAATACATTGATATTCAGATATTATCGACGCTATTTTTCAGATTGACCTCGACCGATGAGCCGAAAAATCAGTGCAGTTGGCGTCAAAAAATCTTTGCTGTTTGAGTCACGACGTATTTTGTCGGGACGAGTTATAAAGATTTTAGCCAACAAACGCCAATTTTTCGTGCGAAGCGAGCGCAGTCTTGACCTTTTTTGCTGACTTTTTTGTGTCAAGACAAAAAAGTCAGTGGGGTTTGGGGCAAAGCCCCGAATAGAAATATCTTATTATCAGACGAATTTTAGAAATGTAAAATTTTTGCCATGTACTTATATTTTTTTTGTAAACCATTTTCCTTTGTAAAACTACAATAGGCAAAATATACAAATTCAATCAATACAAAGTAGATCAACTAATACAAAAACTTCAAAAACGTACAACAACTTATGCCCTCCGAAAATCTCTTTCTCAATACCCTTGCTTTCAAGTTTCCTAAACATTCCGTCACGTTCTATTTTTCTCTCGCCGACAGAAAAAACGTCAAGCTGACAAAGCTCAACCACCAACTTTTCCCTACTCGGGTCAAAGAAATTTTTCCCGACATTAACAACCGGCAAACTCTCTACACCTCATTCACTCGACCCATCGACGGCTTCAAGCCCCTGCAAATATCTTTCGCCGATGACAATTTCGCCCTCGTCAAACGATACTACAATCGCGAAATTAAGCACTATTTCACGCGACGGAACATCCTCGTTGAGCCCAATTTCGTCAACGACAATCAAATATGGCTTCGTGCTTCCCATAACTCCGGCAACAGAATAAAGGGCTGCACCGTTTTCGATCGCTTCACGCTGAAAGTCAATTTCAACCATTTCTTGGGCACTCCCGAAATCGTTCTATCCTACGATCGTCAGGCAAAAGTTCTCAACAAATCAGTTGCCGCTTTTCTCTCCGAATACGAAGCCGCCAACGACGACATATTTTCCGAACCCGATACCCCGGCCCAAAATCCCGCCAATCTGCTCAACCGTGTCGTATATATCCAATACTTCCACAACGACAAAATAAAACGAAAACAACACATCTTGAAGTACAAAAAACTCTGCGAACTTACTGAACAGGGACAACAGGTGAACTACAACAACGTATTCCCAATCATACAAAACAAATTAGCGTCCTTCCTCGGCCACTTCGGCGAGCAGGAACAGCAGCACACTAACTACAGCACAAAAAAAAATCGCTACACAAAGTATGTTTCCAAAATTATCGAATTCAAAGATCGCTTCATTGCCTCCGAAGAATTTAAAAAAATTATTCCCGTAGTTGACAATTTCACCCATCTTCAGGCCGGCAAAACCAACGAAGAAAGTAAACAACTCCTTTTCGGAAAGTCCCCCTGTTCCGGTAAAAACACCATAAGTCTTTTCCCCCAACGGGGCATCAATGCCGGCCCATTCAGCCAACCACACTATAACAACATTCAACTCTTTTTCATCGTTTCAGCTGCCCACAAACAGCACACCGCCACACTCCTCGATATGCTCCGCAACGGCTACTACCATTTCAAAGGCCTGTCAAAATACCTCGGTGTTCAATTCACCACCGCCCGCGGATTTAGCATCGTTTTCAACGACACCAACAACCCCATTCCCGAAATTGAAGAAAAGCTGATCTCCCGTTCTTTCGATAACGGCACCAAATACTTTGCCATATACCTCACTCCCATAAGCAAATACAGTCCTCAAAAAGAGCAACGAATCATCTACTATCGTTTAAAGGAATTATTGCTCAAATGGAATATCTCATCCCAATGCATCGAAACCCACAAAATGCTCCGAATGCTCGAAGACGATCGTAAAGCAGCCCAATACAACCTAATGCATCCGCAAGCCAAATTCAAAAAAAGCGAAAGCAATTTCGCCTACACGCTCCAAAACATTGCCATTGCCATCAACGCCAAACTCGGTGGTATTCCATGGCGAATTGCCGTCCCCAAATACCGCGAATTAATCGTTGGCGTTGGTGCATTCAAGCACTACGACACCAACACACAATACATCAGCTCCGCTTTTTCTTTCGACAACACCGGCGCTTTCAACTCTTTCGAATACTTTCAAAAAGACGAAATCAAAGAATTAGCCGGCTCCATCAAAGATGCCGTCATCCAATACAAAAACGCCATACAAACCCCCAATCGGCTCATTATTCATTACTACAAAGAGATGCGCGAAGACGAAGTCGAAATGATCGAAGAAACTCTCTCCAAACTCAATCTCGACATCCCTGTTTTCATTGTCTCCATCAACAAAACCGAGTCCGAAGACATCATTGTTTTCGACGACGATTTTGCCGAAAAAATGCCTTATAGCGGTCGCTACATCAATCTCGGCAACAACACCTTTCTTCTCTGCAACAACACCCGCTACGAAGTCGATAATTCGCTACGAATCGATAGCTATCCTTTCCCTGTAAAGCTCAAAATAAAATGTCCCACCGACCCCGCGCTACTCGATCAAAACACCGTAAAAGGGCTCATCGACCAGGTTTATCAGTTCAGCCGCATCTATTGGAAATCCGTCAAACAACAAAATCTCCCCATAACCATCAAATACCCCGAAATGGTCGCCTCCATGGCCCCCTATTTCTCCAACGGTACCATCCCCGCAACCATCGGCAAGGACAATCTCTGGTTTCTGTAAAAAAATATTGCAACTTTTTCCGATTGCGTGTTTAGTTTATAATAAATTGCTTCTTTGCAATGTGTTATATGGCACAAAAAAAGCATTATTTTGCACCAATAATTAAAGTAATATTTTATGCAATATACTCATAACAAAATAGAAAACGAAATAAAAAAAGGATAGCGAGGGAAAATAATTTTTTTGTCTATGAACAACAGGATGAACCGCATGAATGGGTAACTTTCATAAATCCTCAAAATTTCCATTTCCCCAATTCCCCCAAAGTGAGGATTTGAGGATTTGGGGATTTCTTTTCCCAAGCGGTGATATTAATCTGTAATCCCCACAGAAAACATGCACGTCAAGCGACCTTCGTCAATCGCTTGCTTTGTCAGCAAATTTCGTACAAGGCAAACACACAGCTCAGCAACATGAAGCCTTACCGAGCCGCCGACGAAATTCTTGCACTCAAAAAACATAGCCGCAAAGGTATGCAAGTTTATCAATTTATGATGGAAACAACAGCAGCTTATAAACTGCCTGTCGTTTTGCGTCCAAGTCACACAAACGCTAAACTTGAACGAATAGAAGTCGATTTAACCGTTCAGACCTAACAAGTTTTGAAAACTTGTTAGATCTTTATGCTAATCCATTCTTTTCCTGTGTCTTTTTATACAAAAGTATCTCTTTCGCTCGATTGATGTCAAAGAACTTTACCCTCTTTGTGTTAATTCTGCAAACATACGAGGTCTTTTCCGCATTAGCGGTAGCGTATCAAATGGATTTTGTCCCGTAGGGACAGCCTTTTGGTAGAAAATGATGCCGAAACAAAACACAAAATCCCGTAGGGATGACCATCCGATAACAATTTTACGATTAAAGGATGGTCGCCCCGACAGGGCTTTATAACATGG
>JARKPE010000032.1 GCA_029975415.1 Dysgonamonadaceae bacterium
GCTAAGTACACAGACATAAGTTAACCCCCTATGATATGAAATGTCAAACGGGCAAACTTGCAGGAGAAAATCGCTTCCCAACAGGCGCTGCATGGTTGGATGAAATCTTGATGTGTTTGATCTATTTATAGGAGAAAGATAGTACGATTCGTTGGATTGGGCAAAATCTTTTTTTGAAGTTTTGATTCCTATTTTATACGAAATTTCGAGTCGAATTTTTACCTTTTTTGTCGAATAAATTCGTAGCTTTGCAGTCGGAAAATGCAGTGTATTTTCTAAAAAACCACACTCCAACCTTAAAACAGTTTTTAAATAATTTTCTTATGAAGAAGTACAATTTTAACGCAGGCCCGTGTGTATTGCCTAAGCCGGCAATCGAGGCTACTATTGAAGCAATTCGTGATTTCGATAACACCGGTATCGGTCTTCTCGAAATTTCTCATCGTACGCCCGGTTGGGAGAGAATCATGAAAGAAACTGCCGACTTATGGAAAGAGTTATTAAACATCCCCGACAACTATCAAGTGCTATTTTTAGGTGGAGGCGCGAGCACACAGTTTTTCGAAGTGCCGGCAAATCTTCTCGAAAAGAAAGCGGCTTATCTGCAAACTGGAGTGTGGGCAAAAAAAGCTATCAAAGAGGCTAAATTGTATGGTGAAGTGGAGGTTGTCGCATCATCTGAAGACAAAAACTATTCATACATACCGAAAGGATATACCATCCCTAAGGATGCCGATTATTTTCATATTACCACCAACAACACTATTTACGGAACCGAAATTCACGAAGATATAGACAGCCCGGTTACGCTTGTGGCCGACATGTCGTCTGATATCATGAGTCGCCCGCTGGATGTGTCGAAATACGGATTGATCTATGGTGGTGCACAAAAAAATGTGGGACCTGCCGGAGTGGCTTTCGTCATCGTTCGCGAAGATATTCTCGGAAAAGTAAACCGCCCATTGCCGACGATGGTAGATTACCGTACACACATTGGCAAGGAAGAAAGAGACCGCTCTATGTTTAATACTCCTCCCGTTTTTGCCATCTATGTAATGCACGAAACGCTGAAGTGGGTAAAAGATCAAGGCGGTGTGGAAGCAATGTACAAACGGAACAAAGAAAAAGCCGAAATGCTTTATAGTGAGATCGATCGCAACAGAATGTTTGTTGGGACTGCTGCAGTAGAGGATCGCTCTCTGATGAATGTATGTTTCGTAATGAACGAGGAATATAAAGACAAGGAAGGCGAATTTCTTGACTTTGCCAAGGCGAGAGGAATGGTTGGGATCAAAGGCCATCGTTCGGTAGGAGGATTTCGGGCATCCATTTACAATGCTTGTCCGATTGAAAGCGTGGTAGCACTGGTGGACTGCATGAAAGAATTTGAAAGAAACAACGGATGACGAAAGGGTATCTACAATTATGAAAGTACTTTTGGTTACCGAAAAACCTTTTGCGGCTCAGGCCGTAAAAGAGATTCAGAAGATTATAGAAGAGGCCGGACATGTGTTCGATAAAATCGAAAAATATACCGATAAATCTCAATTATTGGCAGCTATTGCTGATGCCGAAGCTGTTATCGTTCGCAGCGATATTATTGATCGGGAAGTAATTGATGCAGCTCCCAATCTGAAAGTTATCGTGCGAGCAGGTGCCGGATATGACAATATTGATTTGGAAGCTGCTACCAATAGGGATGTGTGCGTTATGAATACTCCCGGCCAAAACGCAAATGCAGTTGCCGAGCTTGTATTCGCGATGCTGCTTTATGTACAACGCAATCATTTCGACGGAAGCACAGGCCATGAGTTGAAAAACAATCGACTGGGATTATATGCTTTTGGGAATGTGGCCAAAATGGTAGCAAAAATTGCGCGAGGTTTTGGAATGCCCGTTTATGCCTTTTCTCCAATTCTAACACACGACGATTTGCGAAAGGAAGGTCAATATGGAGTGATTTCGGTATATAGTGCGGAAGAGTTGTTCGAAAATAGCGATATAGTGTCTCTGCACATGCCTTTGCTCGAGGACACTTACAAATGCGTCAATTATAATTTGCTTTCGAGGATGGGGGATAATGGGATTGTGGTGAATTCGGCCCGCAAGGAAGTTGTTAATGAGGAAGATATGATACGCATTATGGAAGAGCGTTCCGATTTCAAATATATCACCGACATTAAGCCCGACAAACACGAAGAGTTTGCTTCTAAATTTGGGATGAGATATTTTTCGACTCCAAAAAAATCGGGAGCTCAGACTTACGAAGCTAATGTAAATGCCGGTCTTGCCGCAGCTCGTCAAATAGTTGCGTTCTTCAAAAACGGAGATGATCGGTTTCGAGTAAATCCAAAATAATTGATTTCACCGTTCTCAATTCACAGTTCAAATACTAATATTTCCCGAAAGCTGGCAACGGTCTTCGGGATTTTTTTTGTATTATTAACAGAAAATATTTACGAAAACGCTTGCTTATTTACTAACTATTCGTAGATTTGCGTGTGATTAGTAATTGAAATGGACTTATGGAACGATTGACACCACAGGAAGAAACAGTAATGCTCCAAGTATGGCAATTAGGCGAATGTGCGATAAAAGATGTCGTTGACAGAATGCAAGAGCCAAAACCACCATACACAACGGTCGCATCTATTTTTAAAAATCTGGAGAGTAAGGATTATCTCACGATGAAACGTTACGGGAATGTAAAGGTGTTTCGGCCAAAAATCACGGAAGCTGCCTATAAGCAACATTTCCTTTCGAATGTAGTGAAAAGTTATTTCGACAATTCTTACAAGGAACTGGTTTCGTTTTTTGCAAAAGAGCAAAAAATAACGAAAAAAGAACTGGAAGAGATTATCCGATTAATCGAAAACAATCGGGAACAACCGGGATAATCGATTCGATTTAAAACAGCATTATTCAAATCAATAAGATGAAATGTCCATGGAAACGATTTTAATTTATTTGGCAAAAGTAAATATAGCACTGACAGTGTTTTATATATTGTTCCTCATTTTATTCAGAAGGGACACATTCTTTGCCTTCAAACGCTATTTTTTCCTCTTTGCAATCGCATTTTCGTTGATTTATCCTTTCCTCACGATCAATGGACTTCCCACGCTGCATTTATTCGGAAATTTGCATGAAAACACGGCACAAGTCGTGATCGGAAATCCTTCTGCAACCTATATAGTTGCAGACGCTTCCGATAAGACCGCCACAAAAACTTTCGATTGGGAATTGTCTCTATGCTGCGTCATATTGGCAGGGATTGCATTTGGAACGGTTCGCTTACTATGGCAGCTTTCGAGTATTTTCCGCATCAAACGAAAAAGCGTCAAACAACTGATGAATGGAATAATCGTTTATCAATATCCGGACGAAATTACGCCATTCTCATTTTTCCATTGGATATTTCTTCACCGCGAATCGCATACAGAAAAAGAACTCGCTCACATTTTGCTGCATGAGCAAATTCACAAAGATCAGGGGCATTCGGCCGATATTTTGCTGGCAGAGCTTTTGTGTACCTTCTTTTGGTATAATCCTTTTGTTTGGCTCATGAAAAAAGACATGGCCATCAACCTCGAATGTTTGGCTGACAACGGCGTATTACGTCAAGGAATCAATAGTCGGGAATATCAGTATCATTTATTACGATTGACTTATCATGAAACTGCAATTCAGATAGTAAACAATTTTAATGTATCACAATTAAAACAACGAATTATAATGATGAATAAAAGTAAATCGCCACGTGGTAAGTTGGCGAAAATGTTGATCGTCTTGCCATTCATTTTGTTAATGATTTCAGTTAACAGCAGCTTTGCTCGCAATGAAAATCAGAAAAACACAAATGAAAATATTTTGCAAGACAAACAGAAGAAAACAAATTCGAACGAACCGGTATTTGTAGCAGTACAAAAAATGCCTGAATTTGTAGGCGGCATGGATGCGTTAATGAACTATTTGAGTACAAACATTCAATATCCGGCAGAGGCACAACAAAAAGGAATTCATGGAACAGTTATTATTTCGTTCATTGTTGAAAAAGACGGAAGTTTGTCAGATGTCCAAGTTGTTCGAAGTGTCGATCAATCTCTTGATAACGAAGCTGTTAAAGTAATTAAAAAGATGCCGAAATGGATTCCCGGACAACAAAACGGGAAAAATGTACGCGTCAAATTCACATTGCCTGTTGAGTTCAAATTGAATAAAGAAGTCCAAATCACAATTAACGAAGTAGGTAATGGTTCAACGAATTCGGGACAATCAGACAACTCATACATGGAACAAAAAAGTGTGAACGGTGAAGAAGTATTTGATATTGCTGACACGCCACCGGTATTTCCGGGTGGGCAAGAAGCTTTATTTAAATATCTTGCCTCAAACATCAAATATCCGGCAGAAGCAATGAATGCAAAAAAGGAAGGGATCGTAGTTTGCAAGTTTGTCGTTCAAAAAGACGGGAACATCACGGATGTGAAAGTGATTCGCAACGTTGATCCTTTGCTCGACAAGGAAGCCGTTCGCGTGATCGAAGCCATGCCTAAATGGGAGCCGGGGTTTAAAGGAAATAAACCGGTAAACGTTGGATTTACGATTCCGATATCGTTCAAGTTGGATATGGCTGAAAAAAGCTCGACTAACAATAATGCCACTCAAGAAAAACCGAATAAAGCTGACGCAGAATATTTCAATTTCATCTCGAGAAATATAAAATATCCAGTAAGTGCTCAAGAAAAAGGAATAACAGGTTTGATAAAAGCCAATTATAGTGTAAGCGAAAAGGGTGAAATTTCAAATGTAAAAATTCTTCGGGGCGTAGATCCTTCTTTAGAAGCTGAAGTTATGCGGGTAATAAAAGCGCTTCCTCCCGATATTGCCTTGATAAAAACAGGAGGCAAAGCCAACGCTGATGTCGATTTTTCAGTCTATTTTCACCTTCTAGGCAAGGAATCAACTCCAACCAATTATCCACAAAGCGATTTTGTAGTTGTAGGCTATCAGAAAGAATAATAAAGAAAAAAAGCGATTTAGGCATTTTCAAAGTAAAGATAGTATAAATTCCAGCTTACTTCATGGATTTTTCATCTATGGTTTCCAGGATGAAAGTAAATTCAAATTTTCCAAGCTACTTCTAAAATTTCATAAAGTCTATTAGCACTTAATCAAATAATTAAGTTGATTTTGGCAGCAAATAACTTAGTCTTTAAAATGAAAGACCAAGCATTTATTGTCTTATAACAATTTAGGAGATTAATAATAGCCTCTATAATAATCTCTCCATTTTTTAAGAAATAAAAGATATGAAAAAGCTATATTTAGTTATAGTATTGAATTTAATGGTCATTCTGGTTAGTGCACAAACAATAAGAGGAAAAGTTATTGACGAAGAGCTGAAACCCGTCATGATGGCAAATGTTGTTGTCGTGGATGAGGAAGACGAGTTCGTGAATGGAACGGCTACGGATCAGAACGGTTCCTTTTCTCTTACTCTCTCTATAATCCCTGATACAATCAAAAATGCCCGCGTGGTAATTAGCTATGTAGGGATGAAGAATGATACCCTAAAGCTTTCACAGGCAATGAATACAAAAATGAATACGATTGTCTTAAAAGTGGATGAACATATACTTCAGGATATTACAGTTACAGCCAAAAGAGCGATGTTTTCGAGCAAAGGAAATATTCTAACGGCAAATGTTGAAAATACTTTGTTGGCAAAAAGTGGCACATTTGATCAGTTGATGAACAAGATTCCATTCGTTTCCGGGAGCAATGGTCAATATACCGTATTTGGAAGAGGGGATGCTTTGATCTATCTCAATGACCGAAAGATTTACGACAGCAATGAGCTTAGGATACTTTCCTCAGATCGGGTTAAGAAAGTAGAGGTTATTACGAATCCTGGCAGTAAATATTCGGCGGAGGTCAAAGCGGTAATTAAAATTTATACCAAAGATAATCCCGAAGGCTTGGGTGGAAACATTATGGCTTATTTACAAAATGGGAAGGAGCTATCTCATTTTGAGAGTAGTTCACTCGTATATAACAAAGGAAAGTTACAAGTGTCGGGAGAAATCTCATATAACGATACACGAAATGCCCCATCGGCACAAGATAATACGGAGATATTATCACACCCAACCTCGCTTACTAAAGACTCTGTAGATATAAGATTTAAAGGTTCTTATGTTTCAGCTAATGTTGGCATGAACTATAACATCGATACCAGTTCAAACATTGGTTTTGTTGCCAGTTTGAGCTCCATCAAGAACCTGAATGATGTTCATCTGAAATCTCTTGAACACTTTGTTGATGGGGTAAAAGATTTTGAATCATCTGCAACAGTTAGCTCTCATAACGATCCTTTGCAATGGTTGTTAAATGGTTATTTTAACGCCAAGATAGGAAACTCCACCTCTTTTGAGTTGACAAATGACTTTATGCTTGGACGCCGAAGAAACCTTTTTGATTATACGGAACAAAGTAAGGCTAATGTCCATACCAACGGAATGATGCATTATGTGATGAACTCCCTTATCCTGGATTTCAATACTCAACTCAATGTGAGGCTAAGTCTGAATTATGGTGCAGAGTTAACCTATTCTGGGAACAAACAGACTTTTAGGTTTGATGAATATATGATTGATACCGAACTTTCTACCTCTAACAATAAGAGTGATCAAATACTCAATGCAGAATATTTCAATATTGTATACAATATAGGCAAATGGACGTTTAATGCCGGATTGAGGTGTGAATATACCCATCTGAATTATTATGTAAATAATGTGAAAAGCAATGACCAAAACCCCACTTATAATAACCTGTTTCCTAATGTAAACATCGATTATGCGCCGTCCAGCAAACTTAATCTTTCGTTGAGTTACAGAATGACGATCAATCGTCCAAATTATGCCTTGTTGAGTGACAATCAGTATTATTTGAGCCGTTTTGCTTATTCACAGGGAAATTCTTTGCTCAAACCGGAAATTACGCAATCAATCAATGGGTTGGCTTCTGTAGGGAATTTCAAAGTCATCGCATCGTATCATAAGATCAAGAACACATTTATGGCAGCGAGGAGTATTTATGGAGACGATAGTACCGTCATTCTTTCTCGAACGGTAAATATGCCTGAATTTGAAAGGCTGAATGTGGGTTTGTGCTGGTCAGACAAGTTTCATTCCTATTCTCCTTACCTAGAACTGAATTATGGCCAGCAGTATTTTGAATACGAATATATGGGCGCCCAAAAGAACTACAATCGCCCATATTTGCAATGCCGAATTAATCAGACGCTAAATTTGCCGAAGCAATGTAATTTATCGTTGAATGTATCCTATAATAGCAATCGGTATGATTTGATGCGAGAAAGAAGTTATCAATGGTCTAACAGTTTTTCATTTTCGAAGTCGTTTAAAAACGGTATCTTTGTCCAGTTGAGCTGTAACAATTTCTTCTGTTCCAATAAAAATACATCCATAACCTATTCCGGTTGGATTAAAGATACTACCGTCAATGAGTACGATTATCAGAATATATCGTTGTTGGTATCTTGGAATTTCAATCCTAAGAACAAAAAATATAACAAACGTCATTCCAGTTCTGAAATAAAACGATTCTAGAATGAAAAACTATGAACATTAAAAGCATTACGAAATTCATGGTGATGTTGATGGCTGTCTCTTTGATGAGTTGCAGTTCGTTGAAGCACATTCCATTTTCGAGTTATCCTCAGTGGAAAATTGACAGAGAATCTGGCTTGATATCCAATACGGCGGACAGTACCGTCTTTAGATTTTATGAACCGGGTCATGAGTTGGTAAATCGTGAGGATTGCAATTACGGAGTCCCCTTTATCACAAGTGCCAATTATGATAAAGAAAATAGATTTAGCAAGTGTATAGCTGAATGCTTAAAATCGTTCCCCTGTGATATAGATTCAGTATTATTCGTTTTAAATGATGAAATTGTGGTATTTGAATTTACAGAGGATAAGGTTTTGTCTCCACATTATGTATTTTCTGAAGATGGTAGATCATTTGGCCTGCTTGTTGAAAATCTTCTTACGCAACAAGAACAAAAGCAACTTCAACTGACTTCGGACATTATATGGCGAAATATTGTTTTTTCCAAACGTGCTCGCCGCATAATAGCTGTAGATCGGTTAATTATCGGGAATAAGCATGTCGGTATCGCTTATATTCTTCAGAGCAAAATCAATAAATATCCATTTTGCAGCTATTATTTGTGGGATGTAACTGATCCCAGAAATGTGGAAATGGTGGGCTACGTGCTTGATAAAGATAAAAACACCTCCATCAATAATCTTAAAAGGAATAAAAAAATAGATGAGTAAGAAGTTTCCTGCCTATCGGCAACATAACACTATGGATTGTGGCCCAACATGTCTGAGAATGATATGTGTCTATTAGGGAAAACATTTCAGTATTGATAAATTGCATGGGATGTTTTGTACATCTTTTCTATAGCGGGCAACTTAAGTAAATGTTGCACAATATCATTCTTGTTATTGCTAAGATTCCTCAAAATTAATCGAAAATGTCGTCGATGCCTTGTCCTTCTACCGGTTGACTATTCCGATAATATTCGGGTGAATATTTATCAGGTTCGAAGCAAGGATTTCTGAATTGTTCCGGAATTTCGAAAATTCCATCGTCAGAGATGCGAAGAGAGGGATCTGCATATACTTTCTGATAAAATAGTCCGTGGATTGGCAGTGCCATGCTGGCGCCCTGTCCATAAGCCATTCTGTCGAAATGGATGGAACGATCTTCGCCACCCACCCAACTGCCTGCAACAATGTTAGGCGTAAACGACATGAACCATCCATCGGAATTATTTTGCGTAGTACCGGTTTTGCCTCCCATTTGTCCTTTCAAGTTGTATATCCGTCGCATGCGGCTGCCCGTTCCGCCATCGATGACTGCCCGTAGCATATCCAGCATTTTATATGATGTGCTTTCGCTGAATATTTCGTGCATGCTTGGGATGAATGTGGCTATCACGTTTCCATACGAATCTTCGATGCGGGTAACCATTAACGGATCTACTCGAATGCCCCGGTTGGCAAAAGCAGAATAACCGCTCACCATTTCGGAAACCGACGCGTCGCAAATTCCGAGTGCTAGCGACACTACCGGATCGATCGGGCTTTTCAGTCCGAAGGATTTGAGCAATCGAGCAAAGGCATAAGGCGAGAACTGTTTCATGAGATAAGCCGTTACCCAGTTACTGGAGTTTTGTAGTCCCCATTTAATGGTTACCATTTCTCCCACATTGCCGGCTCCGGCATTTTTCGGGCTCCATTCCTGACCTGTCTCGGTAATCAGTGTTTGAGGCACGTGCAGCACTTGGTCGCAGGGTGTCATCCCTTCCTCCATCGCCAAAGTATATAGAAAAGGTTTGATGGTAGATCCGATCTGGCGTTTTCCGGTGCTCACCATGTCATACTTAAAGAATTTGAAATCCGGCCCACCCACGTAAGCTTTCACGTGTCCTGTGAATGGATCCATCGCCATAAATCCTGCTCTTAAAAACGATTTATGATAACGAATCGAGTCCCACGGAGTCATCACGGTGTCTATCTCCCCACCTTTCCATGAGAACACTTTCATTTCGGTTTTATGATTTTTAAATTCCGTGAGGATTTCATCTTCACTAAATCCTGCTTTTTTCATTCCCCGATAACGGTCGGTTTGTCGCATGGCGTTGGCCAGCAAGCGATCTACTTCCTTGGCGACGCTACTCGAAAATGGAGCATAGGGCTTTCCCTCCTTCTCTTTGTCGAAAATCGGTTGCAAGTAAGCCATTTGTTCCCTCACCGATTCTTCGGCATATTTCTGCATACGCGAATCGATGGTCGAATAAATTTTCAATCCGTCCGTATATAAATTGTAATTAGATCCATCGGCCTTTTTGTTTTTTTTGCACCATCCATAAAGCGGATTCTCAGCCCAAGCGATAGAATCTTCGATGAATTGCTGTTTTTGCCAGCTCGCCGGATAATCACGACGATCGGGTTTATCGGCCATTAACACCATAGCCAGGTGTTGACGATAGTAAGGTGCAGGTATATCGGTGTGATTGGCTCGATTGAAATCGAGTTTGATAGGCTTGCTAATCAGCTCGTTTTTCTCTTCTTCGGAAAGATAACCGGCCTTCACCATTTGAGTTAGCACAACATTGCGTCGCTGCTGAGTCAAATCGGGGCGTCTGACAGGATTGTAGAGAGCCGAATTCTTTAACATGCCCACGAGAGTGGCAGCTTCTTCAACTGTCAGGTCGATAGGTTTTTTGTTGAAGTAGGTATGCGAAGCCAGTTCTATACCGATAGCATTGTAGTTGAAGTCGTATTTATTTAGATAAAGATTGATGATTTCGTCTTTTGTATAATAACGTTCGAGTTTTACGGCAATAACCCACTCGACGGGTTTTTGAAAGAGACGTTGGATTTTGTTTTTGGCCCTAGGTGAGTATAGTTGTTTGGCGAGCTGCTGAGTGATGGTGCTTCCTCCTCCACTTGATTCGTGTTGCAGGAGCAAGGTTTTCACAACAGCACGCCCCAGCCCGATGATGTCGATGCCCGAATGCTTATAGAAACGGACATCTTCAGTTGCGACAAGAGCTTGAATTAAATAAGGTGATAGTTGCGAATAATCGGTGAAAATACGGTTGTCGTCGCTTTGCGAATAAGTGAAGAGAAGTTTATCGTCAGATGAAATAACTTGTGAGGCGTATTTGTCAATCGGGTTTTCCAAATCGTCAAGATTGGGAATATAGCCAATAACACCTGTAGATAAAAGTCCGAAAATCAATATATTCAACAAAATGAAAATACCGAAAATTCTCCACATCCAGTTGATAATTTTTCGATTTTTCTCATTTGTAGCTGAGCGAGATTTTTTATTGCGTGGTTCGTTTTTTTTAGCCATAACATTCAATAAAGGAAATCGTTGGAGCCAATAGATTTCGGTGCAAATTTACATGATAATTTTCAATTAACATATCATCGGCCGAAATAATGACGATTTATAACATTTGCCACATTAAAATTTCCTTAATATTGGCAGAGAATGAATCGAATGTTTTTCTGTAGCGAGCTATTTCGATTGTTCAGTAAAAAAAGAGACGATGTATTTTATATAAGCAGTTTGTTTTGATTGGATTGTCTGAAGAAATGCCGGTGACGGCATGAGGCCGTGTGTGGAGGTTCATTCGAACCAAATACGGAGCAGGTACGGCGCAAATACAACGGAAGTATTGATAGTAATAATAAATATGGCGTGATTTCATACTTCACTAATGTGGATGTTTTGAATATTAGCATAAGGAAAAATTTCGGAGAAGGAGAAAAAACCTTCTCCGAAAAAACAAACCATATTTCATATTCCGCTGAAGTCAACGTCATCGAATACGAGAGAAGGAATTCTCCAAGACGAATTTAAGCGAGGATCGTTGCCTACTTCGGCGAGTGACGACCACAGACCAAGAAAATTGCCTGTTACATTCATTTCGTTGACAGGTTGTGTAGCCTGTCCGTTTTCGATGAGAAACCCTTCAATGCCGAAAGAAAAATCGCCGGTGGAACTGTTGCTGTTTCCGCCGTTGAAGCCTGTGACGAGTATTCCGGTGTGGACGTCGGCGATGAGTCCCTGTAAATCTTTGTTCCCGGGCTCGAGAATCAATATTGAAGGATCGGCAATTGTTGGTTCGATATCCATTTTGTTGGCAATATAGGTGTCGATGAAATAAGTTTTCAGAACACCTTTATCGAAGATGGTACGAGGTTGGGTGGCCACACCTTCGTGGTCGAAATAACGAGCACCCATAGCGCCAATGAGATGAGGTTCGTCGCGAAGCGTAAATTTTTCGTTGCCGATTTGTTGCCCTATTTTGTTTAGCAGAAAAGAGTTTTTTTGCTGCAATTGCGATCCATAAAGCGCGTTGATCATAGGTGAAACCAGCCGCGAGGAGTTGAGCGGATCGACCACCATTGTGTATTTGCCTGACTTGATTTTCTTTTGTCCCAGTTTTTTGATAGTACGCTCGAGTGCTTTTTCTCCGATGCCTTCTTTGACGAGATCGTTAAGCATGAGCGCAGATTCGTACCAGTAGGATGATGGACGAGCATCACCTTCGCCTTTCATAGATACGCTTGCGGAGATGGAAAACCATGAATTTCCGGTTTCACCTTCGAATCCGTTGCTAAAAAGTTTATATTCGAAATTCTCTCCGTCACGGTATGAAGATTCTACAGAGATGATGCGGGCATCTTTACCCATAGCCTCTTCGCCGGCATTTCTTGCCATTTGCACCTTATTGTCAGGATTTATGTTTGAAAAGTTCGGGTCGAGCAGTTGCAGATCGGGTTTACCTCCCTTATAGTATCGAGACGGGTCGGGCAGAGTCTGAGCTTCGTCTTTAGCCAGGTACCGAGTAGAATCGATGCCGTTTTTGATGAACGATTGCAGTTCGGTTTTGTCTAATCGGTTTGTAGAATAGGTTCCGTATCGCCCATCGACATAAAGAGCAATTGTCATGCCGTTTTCTGAAGCTTGCTGCAAACGATCCATCTTTGCATTGCGCATCTCGAAAGAACTGTTTGATCCGGCGTACAGATTCACCTTTACAGCTTGACACCCGTTTTTGAGTGCGAAATCCATCGCCCAGCGGGCGAGATTTTTATTTTCGTTAGAGATCATAATTTCGTTGGTTGAATGAAATTTATTAAGTTCGAATTTCATCGGATTTCACCTTAAACAGAAGAAATCGGATGTTGAAAAATTTGAAACGACACGTCGGGTTAACTTTCGCCTCCAACGGTGAGTTTGCTTACTAAAGCAGAAGGCATTCCTTGCGAAACAGGGCATCCCTGTCCGTCTTTTCCGCATGTCCAAGTGCCATTGTCAAGTTCGAGGTTGTTGCCAACCATCGTGATATCGGCCAATGCTTTCGGCCCGTTTCCTATGATATTGATGTCTTTGATGGGTTGCGTGAGTTTGCCATCTTCGATAAGATAACCCGATTTGACGAAAAAAGTGAAATCGCCTGCGCCAATCTGCACCTGACCATTTGTGAACTGATTGACATAAATTCCTTTCTTCACCGAAGCGATGATGTCGGACTCGTTCATGTTACCCGATTCCATATAGGTTATTCGCATGCGTGGAATGGGCACATTTCGAAACGACTCGCGACGGCCGTTACCGGTAGGCGCTACCCCATAGTGCTTTGCACTGATGCGGTCGTGCAGGTAACTGTTGAGAACACCATTTCTGACGATATAGGTTTTTTGACCATAATTTCCTTCATCGTCGATGTTTACAGATCCTCGGTTGAAGGGCACGGTAGCATCGTCCACCACACTGATGTTTTCGTTGCAAATCTTTTTATGCAGTTGATCTGAAAAAATCGAAATATTTTTTCGGTTGAAATCGGCTTCGAAAGCATGTCCGATAGCTTCATGAAGTAAAATTCCGGATCCTCCGGCACCCATAACGACGGGCATTTCTCCGCCTTTTGGTTTCACCGCCTGAAACAATTTGGCTGTATTTTCTACTGCTTCGCGGGCGACGATGTCCACCAGGTCGTTGGTCAAAAAATCGGCACCTTTGCGATAGGCACGTGAAGCATAGTTGTTTTCGATTTTTCCGTTCTCTTCCATGATACATACGGCAGATAGTGTAGCCATAGGCCGATAATCGTAGAAAGTAACTCCTTCGGAATTGCAAAAAAGGATATGAGACGTGTCGTCAGTGAGCGAAGCCGTAACTTTTTGTACACGTTTATCTGCATCGAAGATTCGATCGTTGAGCCGTTGCAAATAAGGCATTTTGTCTTTGAGCAACAAGTTTTCCCATGGCGTTGAGACTGTATAGAAGTTCGTTTTAACAGGCTTCTCGGTCAATGCCACCGGATTTGTCTTCTTTGAACCGGAAGCAATTCGAGCAGCAGTGTGTGCTGCTTTCAACATTTCGCTGAGGGTGATTTCTTCAACATAAGCATAGCCGGTTTGATCTCCCGAAATGACGCGAACGCCCATACCGAAATCGATATTGGAATTGCATCGATTCACTTCGCGATCGCGCAGCCCGACGTAATTGCTGAATGTGTGTTCGAAAAAAAGATCGACATAGTCGCCTCCTTTTTCCAAAGCGGCGGCGATAACTTTTTGCAGGTCGTTTTCGGTGACTCCAAAATGTTTCATTGCTTCCGAAACAGCGGTTTTTTCGCTCGATCCTCCAAAAGGTGATGCAAAAGTCGGAGCAACGATAGAGCCTGCAAGAGCCAGACTGCCTGTGCGGATAAAATTTCGTCTGTCCATTTTTATAATATTGAAATTGTTCTTTTTACGCAAAACTATATGTTTTTTGGGCGATGTCTTTTGATAGATTCAATTACCGGATGTTTTCGGATCATCCACCGGCGTTGACAATCGAAACAAATGTAAGATCGCCTGTATGTGGGGAATATAAGACCTAAAATCAGAAAAGGAATATATGTTAACCAATTACCGCTTGTCATTTTGCCGATATTGGACGATCCGCAGTAAGGACATATTTTTTTGTCCACAATATCCGAATAGTTTATAATTGTAATTCGTTGAGAAGAGTTTTGACCCTCGTTGAGGATGTTGAGCGAATGCTCCAATTGATCGGATTTGACCTGCAAAATTATTTTTCTCGAGTTATCGGCAGAATCGATATTCTCGGAAAGAAAACATTCGATATTTTCTGCTTCGAGTTTTTTCCGAATAATATCCGCCTCGGCAGAATCGGCGTAGGTTCTTACGGTAACAAGTGATTCCATCGTCCGTGTATTATGAATGCAAAATTACAATTAAATGCGAATTATGTCGTGAATTGTCTGAAAAAGATATACTTCGTCAAATATTTTTTCTTCCTGAAGCGTTTTTTTTTTATTTTTTGTGAGAATGAGAAGGAGATTTCGGTTGTTATTCCGTTTTTAATAATTGCCAACCGATGAGTTTGTCGAAGCGACTTGCGGGAGGACGATGATATACCATGATCAGATATTCGTTGGACGTATCATAATAATTTCCTTCGATTTGAGACATTGAATAATTTTCGTCATCCAGAGCCGAAACATACAGATAATTATAAAATCCTTGCTTCAATAAAGTCGAGAACTGATATTTTTGCGTAGTTTTATCGAATTGAAGATCAAAGTTTTGTGGGTTGTTGTAAGTGAAATCGCCTATGATATGCAGAGGATAAGCGCTTTCTTCGAAATTCAAATTAAATTGCACTACGAAATAGTCGGCTTCCACATCCGAATCGTTACCATCGGCGGTACGCAAAAAAAATCTTCCGTTTTGATCCTGATCGTATTGTCTAGCTCTGTTGGCTCTTACTTCGTCTGTATTTAGAATGGCCACGTAATGTGGTGATACGTATCGAATCCATTGAACACCCATGCCACCAAACCGACGACTTTGAATCTCGAATCTGCGGTACTCGTTGCCGGCCTCAAAAATAAGATCCTGATTGTGCTCGAAAACCAGACGGTCGGGGTAAATGTAAGTCGGTTGAACGTTTTTTCGAGCAAAGTTAAGGCAATTGTTTTGCAGAACGGTAACCATGATTTCACGCTTTGCATCACGGAGGGAAAGCTCGGGATGTGAAATTTCGAAACTTATCTGTTGATGAGCTTTATTGAAGTCGAAATCGGTATTTCCTGACACTTTTCCTTGAATGCGAACCTGATTTTCGTTTATCGAAAAGCATGCCTGAAGCAAAGGTTCGTTCGGAGCAGTTTCATAATATACTTCGATTGCATAGTTGCCCGAAATTTTTGGACTGACTTGGCGGTTGGGAAAATTCAAGTCGTAATGAATATAACTTACAGTAGTATTTTCAGAAAACCGGTAGTCTTCAATCAGCTGATTATTAAAACCATTCAAAAAATCGATGTCTTTCAAATCACTCTTTTGCCAATTAGCGGTACAATGAAAAATACGATAGCGCAAACGAGGTTCTTCGATTGAAAGTTTGTCGAATTTCAGTGTTATCATATCGTTTCCTTGCAGTTTAATGATCGGAGGCAAAAAAGGATCATTGTTGACCAGGATTTGAATCGATTTTATTTCGTCCGACAAAGGTTGAGTGTGGATCGATTCTTGAGCAATTGATAGGCCAAATGTCGTAAAGCAGAAAATGGTCAGAAAGAGAATCTTTATGTTCATAGTATGATGTTTACATTCATATGAAACCCAAAATTAACGAAAAAATTGTATCATGAGCAATTCTTGTTTGGAGATGAAGTCAACGGCTTACAAAAAAACGCCCTCAAAAAAGTTGGGGCGTTTCTATGAATATTCACATTTGTTATTTGTTAGCTAATCCAGCGGACATAAGCAAAATCCATCCGGTGTGGGAGATCGGGATTTTTGGGAAATACCCGAAGAGCATATTGATGAGTTCCTGGATCGTTGAGCGCCTTCTTCGTCTCAAAATAGAGAATCGATCCTTCTTTTTTCACTAACTCGAACTCATATTTTTCGATAAATTGTGCCTTGTTCTCGGTTGAGTCGTAATCCACCATCACACATTCTACTCCCAAGTCGCCGATCATATCTTTTTTATCGATCACCACTCTACCATATACAGATTCCTCATCTTTTTTGATGCCGACTCGTTGAATTGGGTTGAAATGCAATTCCAACACTTCGAACTTATCCCAATTTGCAGCCATATTTTCTTTCCACGAAACAATTTCTTTGGCTTTAGCATAATTGTTGGCATGGAGTTTTTTTGAACGATCGGCGAGTTTGTTGTAGAAACGATTGAAGTAGTCGTCCATCATACGTTTTGTAGTAAAATTAGGAGCGATTTCTGTCATCGATTTTTTAATAAACTGTATCCATTCGGTAGAATATCCGTTGCTGTTGCGCGCATAATAAAGCGGGATGATTTCGTTTTCGAGCAGCGAATAAATCGTTAATGCATCGAGTTCGTCCTGAAACTCCGGATTATCGTATGTGCGTTCGGCCGTGATAGCCCATCCGGCATTTGGTTTGTAGCCTTCATACCACCATCCGTCAAGCACTGAGAGATTAAGTACTCCGTTCATTTCAGCTTTCTCACCTGAAGTGCCTGATGCTTCCTGCAGTCGAGTGGGAGTATTAAGCCAAATATCCACGCCGGAAATTAGCCGTTTAGCAAGACGCATATCATAATTTTCGAGGAAAATGATTTTGCCCAGAAATTCGGGTCGTGCGGCTATTTGCACAATATGTTTAATGAGATTTTGTCCACCCGCATCGGCCGGATGAGCTTTACCGGCAAATATAAATTGTACGGGTCTTTTGGGGTCGTTCACTATTTTTGAAAGACGATCGAGATCGGTAAAAAGAAGATGAGCCCGCTTATAGGTTGCGAATCGGCGCGAAAAACCGATGAGAAGAGCATCCGGGTTGATTTGCTCCAGAACCGTCATGATACGAGATGGATCGGCTTGATTTTTTAACCAACCTTCTTGAAATTCTTCTCGAATATAATCCACCAGTTTATTTTTCAAATGCATGCGAAGATTCCAAAGCTCGTCGTCAGGAACATTATAAATTTTTTTCCAAATCTCCGCATTTGACTGATCCTGATAAAAAGAAAGACCGAAATGTTTCTCATAGAGAGCTTTTACTGACGATGTAGCCCACGTTGGCAGATGCACACCATTGGTAACATAGCCTACATGGAGCTCTTCGGGAAAATATCCTTTCCAAACGGGTTGAAACATTTCCTGTGAAACTTTGCCATGCAGTTTACTCACGCCATTTGCTTCCTGTGCAGTGTTAAGTGCAAAAACACTCATCGAAAACTTTTCCTGACTTCCTGGATTGGCGCGTCCCATGTCCATAAATTGCTGCCACGGAATTCCCATTTTATCGACAAAATGTCCCATGTATTTACCGATGAGGGCTTCGTCGAAATAGTCATGTCCCGCAGGGACAGGTGTGTGCACAGTATACAGAGAAGATGAACGCACAACTTCGAGTGCTTCGTTGAACGAAAGGTTTTCATCATTCATATAGTCAAACAGCCGCTGAGCACTAATAAGGGCTGCATGCCCCTCGTTCATATGATATACATCTTTTTTTATTCCCAACTTTTTGAGTAAGAGTATTCCACCGATACCCAGCAGATATTCCTGTTTCATCCGATTTTCCCAATCACCTCCATAGAGATGGTGGGTAATGCTGCGATCAAACTCACTGTTTGCCCCCATGTCGGTATCCATCAGGTATAGATTGATCCTGCCGATAGCGACTTTCCAAATATTTGAATATACGATTCGATCATGAAAAGGAATTTCGAGAATGAGAGGATTGTTTTGATCGTCCATCACCTGTTCGATTGGCAGGTTGCCGAAATTTTGAGCCTCATATTTTGCTATTTGTTGTCCATCGACCGAGAGAGTTTGTGTAAAATATCCGTATCGATAAAGCAATCCTACTGCAGTCATGTCTACGCAACTGTCGCTTGCCTCTTTCAGATAATCTCCTGCAAGAATGCCAAGTCCGCCAGAGTAGATTTTGAGAATGTGTGTCAACCCATATTCCATGCTGAAATAAGCAATACTTGGACGTGTCGTATCGTAGGGTTTGCTCATATATTCCTTGAAAGAGGCATAGGTCTGGCGAGCCCATTCCATCAATTGCTGATTGTGAAGAATTGTTTCGAATTCATCCGAATTGAGGTTTCGAAGCATCACTACAGGGTTGCGAAGGCTTTTGTCCCATTCTTCGGTGTTTAAATTTTCAAATAAATCTTTAGCTTGTTCGTTCCAAACCCACCACAGATTGTGAGCAATTTCTTCCAAAAATTTCAATTCGTCAGGCAATACCGCACTGACATGGATGTCTCTCCATACAGGAGTGTTAGAATAACTTGATTTTATAATCATCTTGTTCGAATTTTGTGTGAGATTTATGCATGAAAAATGTCATGAAATCATGCCTCGTATAAAATTTTTGTAATCAACGTCCACAAAAATAACAATATTATTCGTTTCTTAGTTTATATGGTTTCGATAATCTTACAAAAGAGTTATGCAATGCTTTGAAATAAGCTTCCTGATAAAATTCGATGAAATGAGCCCAATCTGCTTGGTCGGAAAGTAAGTTGGCCGAATTGCACAAGATTTTGATCTGCTCGACGCTTTTTAGCGAAAAATCGTAAATGATTTCGGCTATCTCCTGTGCAGCCTCAACGTGATTGAAATCGTCACGGTGAACCACCTCAACTCCGTCGGACAATCCCGGAACATCTCCCATTTTTTTTACCCATGTTCCAAAGCCTGCCAGTGTGGAAGTGATGGTGGGAACAGAAAAAGCAAGGCTTTCGTGCGGAGTATAGCCCCACGGTTCGTAATAAGAAGGGAAAACGGTAAGATCCATGCCGATTAGCAAGTCATAATAAGGCATATTGAAGATGCCATCGTCGCCGTTAAGATATGACGGAACGAAGATGGTTTTAACGCGCTCGTTTTCCGAATTGCAAAATCCCAATCGTTTGAGTTGATTTATGATGCTGTCATGTTCCGGCTCGACAAGTTCATGTGTGACGTAAGGACAACTTTTTACGACTGATTCTGAATGATTTTTGTCCCCGTTTTTCATTTTTTCCATCAAATCGGGCTTCGGACCTTTAATCCATGCCGGAACCATAATAAAAGCAATGACGTCTTTCGACAGTTGGGACATTTTTCGAAGGCTGTTGATAGCATCGATAAAAACATCGATCCCTTTGTTTTTGTATTCGTATCGTCCGCTGGTGGCAATCAATAAAGCATCTTTATGAACGGGATGCCCCAACAATGCTTCGGCAACTTCGGTAAGTTTTTGACGTGCTTTTTTTCGTGCTAGTTTGTGTGCATTGCCTTTAGGAATGAAATCTTTTTCGAATCCGTTTGGGGTAACTACATCGGGATGTCTTTGCAGAAGCTGTGTGCATTCCTGTGCTGTGATGTCGCTAACGGTGGTAAAACAGTCCACATTTAGTGCGGTCTTTTTTTCAACCGAATGTTTGGAAACGACGTTTAGCTGTCGTGCCATTTGGTCGCCATTATACCCCTTCAAGTGATCGTAGAGCGGCAAATTGTTGCCCGCAATCGATCGGCCAACCGTTGTGGCATGGGTGGTGAATAGGGTGGCAACTTTGGGAACGTTTTTTTTCAGATAAAGAGCTCCCATCCCCATTTGCCATTCGTTGAAATGGGCAATCACATTTGACGCCTCGAGCTTATGAAAATGATAAAAACTTTCGATCACTACACCAACGGAATAGGCAAACATGCACGAATCATGATAGTCGCCATATCCGAATATCGAATCGACGCCAAAATCCATCCACATTTGGGCATAAATGTCATCTCTTTTTTCGAAAAACTTATCGAAATTGACCAAAAATACAATGGGTTTGCCGGGGACATCCCACCGGCCGATTTCAATATCGAGATTTTGATTTCGTTTGGCAAAAACAGTCCATTCCGAAAAAAGCTGAGAATCAGGAATAAACCACGGACTTTTTTGTTTCTTCCAAATATTGGGACCAATAAAAATTATGTGGTCTTTATATAATTTTTGAAGCGTTTTTGCTTTGGTTGAAAGAACGGTATAAATTCCGCCCACTTTATTACACACTTCCCAGCTCGATTCAAAAATATAGTCAGGAGCATGCTTTACATCTATTTGCATATAACTACAAACAATTTCGTTTTGCGGTACAAACGTACAAAATAATAACGAATAATTAGTGTGTTCGTTCAATTTTATAAAATCAGTTATCAATCTGATATCGATTTATTGATTGGAACAATCTGTCTTGAATTGTAAAAAAAGAGCTAACTTTGCATTTGGAACAAGTATGAATTCTTTGGAAATATTTCAACTTCAACAGCTCGTTGAAAAACATCCTAATATTGCTGCTGCAGCCGAATTACTGAAAAAGGTGAAAGTCCTTTCAGTACCCGGTTTGCACGGATCTTCGCGTGCTTTGTTTGCTATCGGTGCATTCCATAAAAATCCGCGAACAGCACTTTTCGTATTTAATGATCAAGAAACTGCTGCTTATTTTTATCATGATATAACGCAGATAATCGGTTCTGAAGACGTGCTTTTTTTCCCTTCGGCATATAAGCGTGCTGCGAAATATGGTCAAATAGATTCGGCAAACGAGATACTGCGAACTGAGACGATGAGCAGATTACAAAATTTGCATGAACCTGTCCTTTTGATCAGTTATCCGGATGCTTTAGCCGAAAAAGTAGTCTCAAAAGATACCCTCGCCAAAAATACCCTGAAACTGTCGGTTGGTGAACAAGTGGACAGTTCGTTTGTGAGCGAAGTGCTCGACTCATTTGGGTTCACTTTCGTCGATTATGTTTACGAACCCGGACAGTATGCCACTCGAGGCAGTATTCTCGATGTTTTTTCATATTCGAATGAATTGCCTTTCCGCATCGATTTTTTTGGCGATGAAGTGGAAAGTATTCGCAGTTTTGACGTTGAGTCGCAGCTTTCAAAAGAAAAACTGAATGAAATTCATATTGTTCCGGATTTCGGTAATGCCGAATCACGAACATCTTCTCTTTTCGATTTGCTACCGGCCGACACCTTTATCGGGCTGGAAGATATCCGATGGATCACGAGTCGAGTGGAATCGCTTAACAACGACGAACTGCATATCGATCCGAAGGATACTGAATTTGTGAAACCGATTTTGATTTCGAGAGATGAATTCGAGGTTGATATTTCAAAATTTCCCCAACTTCGTTTTGACAGTTCTTCGCTTGATTCTCCGGAAGCAGTTATTGAATTTAAAACATTGCCGCAACCGCTTTATCACAAAAATTTTGATTTGCTGAGCGATTCGCTTCATCGCTACATCGACGAAGGTTATACCATTTACATCCTGAGCGACAGCGAAAAACAGCATAAGCGCCTTCAACACATCTTTGAAGACAGAAATGATCCCATTCCTTTCGTTGCCGTGAACAGAACACTGCACGAAGGTTTCAGCGACGAAACACTCAAAATTTGCTGTTTTACCGACCATCAGATTTTTGATCGCTTTCATAAATATAACTTGAAATCGGATCAGGCTCGATCGGGCAAAATTGCGTTATCGATTAAGGAAATCAATCAGTTGCAACCCGGCGATTATGTCGTACATATCGATCATGGCATAGGGAGGTTTGCAGGATTGGTGCGCATGCGAATCGGAGATAAAGTGCAGGAAGTCATCAAACTGACCTATCAGAATAATGATGCGGTTTTTGTTTCGATTCATTCGCTGCATAAGATTTCGAAATATAAGGGACGTGAAGGAGAAACGCCCCAACTCAACAAACTGGGTTCGGGTGCGTGGGAAAGGGTAAAAGAGCGTACCAAAAGCAAGATAAAAGATATCGCTCGCGATTTGATCAAGCTTTATGCACAACGACAAAACGAAAAAGGATTCGCTTTTTCGAAAGACAGCTATTTGCAAACCGAACTCGAAGCTTCGTTCATGTATGAAGACACTCCCGATCAAATAAAAGCGACCCGCGACGTAAAAGCCGACATGCAGAGCGATCGGCCAATGGATCGACTGATTTGCGGAGATGTAGGTTTCGGAAAAACCGAAATTGCCGTCAGAGCGGCTTTCAAGGCGGCCGTCGATGGTAAGCAGACAGCAATTTTAGTACCTACAACCGTGCTTGCAACGCAGCATTATCATACGTTTCGAGATCGATTGGCCAATTTCCCGGTGAAAGTCGATTATTTGAGCAGAGCTCGTTCGGCAAAGGAACAGAAAGAGATTCTCAACAATCTTGCCGAAGGCAAGATAGATATTATTATCGGCACACATCGTTTGGTGGGAAAAGACGTGAAATTTAAAGATCTCGGGCTGCTGATTATCGATGAGGAACAGAAATTTGGTGTATCGACCAAAGAAAAGTTGAAGCAACTTCGGGTGAATGTGGACACGCTGACGATGACGGCTACACCTATTCCTCGAACCTTACAGTTTTCACTCATGGGTTCGCGCGATCTTTCGATAATCAACACACCTCCACCCAACCGTTATCCGGTGCAGACCGAGGTACATACTTTCGATATCGAAATTATCAAGGATGCCATTAATTTCGAGATAAGTCGAAACGGTCAGGTTTTTATCGTAAACAACCGCATTCAAAATATCTACGAATTGCAGGCTCTTATTCAGCGCGAAATTCCGGATGTTCGCATTGCTGTCGGGCATGGACAGATGGATCCCAAAAAACTCGAACAGGTAATTTCCGATTTTGTCGATCACGAATATGATGTTTTGATAGCGACTACCATCATCGAATCGGGAATCGATATGCCGAACGTAAATACCATTATCGTGATTGACGCTCAAAATTTCGGATTGAGCGATCTGCATCAGTTGCGCGGTCGTGTAGGACGAAGCAATCGCAAGGCATTCTGCTATTTGCTTGCACCTCCGCTTTATACGTTAAGCTCCGATGCGCGACGGAGATTGCAAGCTATCGAAAATTTTGCCGAACTCGGAAGCGGCATTCACATTGCAATGCAGGATCTCGATATTCGTGGCGCCGGAAATTTGCTGGGTGCCGAGCAAAGTGGCTTTATTGCCGATTTGGGTTATGAAACTTATCAAAAAATATTGGCTGAAGCCATGCAGGAGTTGCGAAAAGAAGAATTCTCCGATTTGTATCGTGAACGGCAGGAAGAAAAGGCGCTTGAGGAAGATTTTGTGGAAGATGTGACAGTAGAAAGCGATTTGGAACTGATGTTCCCTGTAAACTATATCCCAAACGATGCCGAACGTGTAGCTATTTATCGTGAACTCGACAACATGGAAACCGAGACGCAGATACTCGATTTCACGACCCGTCTCGAGGATCGTTTCGGAAAAATTCCTCCACAGGGAAAAGAGCTAATCCGAATTGTCCGTCTTCGTCGTTTGGCTAAATCCTTAGGCATTGAAAAAATTATTCTCAAGAATAATCAAATGACCTTGCAACTGGTTTCCGATCCCGAATCTCCTTATTATAAATCGTTGGTTTTCGATCGACTTTTGAACTACGTTCAATATCATCCGCGTGATTGCCAATTGCGTGAATCAGGCAAGAAACGCTCGGTAATTATACGAAACATTCAGACAGTGGAAGCTGCTATTGCAGTTTTCGAAGAAATGGGTAAAACAAATGAAATGAATGAAAAAGGAAACATTTTTAATGTTTCAATATAGTTATAAACAATAAATAATAACCTTATTATCAATTAATAATAGTTGCGGATACAATCCGTGAATGTCTAATCTTAAAATTATCTTCACATTATTGTAACTTCCTTGTAATATTAACCCACATTGCAGGTATTATGGAGTTAAGTACCTGTAAACGAGTGGATGTTTTTTTGAGGAGGAGCCTTTGGGTGCCACACAAATTTTTTTCTTCTTATCAAAGGCGTTTTTATATCCAATGCTGCCAGGATTTGATTGAGT
>JARKPE010000033.1 GCA_029975415.1 Dysgonamonadaceae bacterium
AACGAAGGAATAAAAAAGTATATCGGCGGCGGCGAAGAAAGCTATGGATTTTTGGCCGGAGACTTTGTCCGCGACAAAGATTCGATATCGGCTTGTTGTCTGTTTGCCGAAGTAGCTGCCTGGGCAAGGGATCAGGGCAAAACCATGTATCAACTGTTGCAGGATATTTACGTGGAATACGGTTATTCTAAAGAAGTAAGTGTATCGCTGGTGAGAAAAGGAAAAGAAGGTGCAGACGAAATAGAAGCAATGATGAAAAATTTCAGGGAAAACCCTGTAAAAACTTTAGCCGGATCACAAGTTACATTGATGAAAGATTTTGCAAAACTTGAGGGTATAGATTTTGTTCACAACGAACATATTTCGCTCGAAATGCCTACCACCTCAAATGTTTTACAATATTTCACTGAAGATGGAACCAAACTTTCGATACGCCCATCGGGAACTGAACCAAAGATTAAATTTTACATCGAAGTTCACGATATAGTAAAATCGCGTGAAGAAATTGCATTGGCCGAAGAGCGTGCAAACGCCAAAATAGGAGCTATCAGAAAAGAGTTAGGAATTTAAAACAACAGTGTTCAATGAAGAAAAAATTAACTATCGCTCTCGTAGCACACGATCAACGAAAAGCAGACATGGTGGATTGGGTTATTTATAACGCCGAATTTTTATCTCACCACCATTTGGTTTGTACCGGAACTACCGGATTCCTTGTGAAACGCGCCTTATTGAACGAAGGAATTGAACCCGATATCACTTGTATGAATTCGGGACCTATGGGTGGAGATGCAGAAATAGCCGCAATGGTTGTCCGCAAAGAAATCAATCTGGCTGTTTTTCTCATCGATGATTTGAATGCTCAACCACATGAAGCCGACATCATGATGTTGTTGCGACAATGCCGCATTCACAATGTACCCATTGCGTGCAATCGCTATAGTGCCGATCTAATGATCACCAGCACATTATGGGACGACGAAACGTATGTACCGACACCTCCTCGTTACGAAAGATTTGACAGAGAGGCTTATTCCTTCTTGAACGACGTTTCGGAAAGTGATATATAACGGTTTCTGCGATTAGAAAATAGTCATTTATCAAACAAAAACGCTTCAACTTAAGGAGGTAGCTTTTTATCCGATTTGAGAAACCAACCTCATCGACTTTTTTCTCTGATTTCGAAACTATAAAAAAAGGTGTCGCTCAAAATTAATTGAAAAGAGACTGTCAGATTTCATTGACAGTCTCTTTTCAATTTTAAAGCCGGTTTTCCAACAGATCTATTCCATTATTGTAAGCTCTTGAACAATGTGAGGAGCATTCATTACCTTATCGATAATAAAAAGCACGTAACGTATATCCACACTGATAGTACGTTGCATCTCAGGTTCGAAGAGAATGTCGCCACTAAGCGATTCCCAATTGCCATCAAAAGCAAGACCTATCAATTCGGCCTGACCGTTAAACACCGGGCTACCCGAGTTTCCTCCGGTAATATCATTATCGGATAGAAAGCAAGTACGCATATTTCCATTTTCATCGCCGTATGGTCCAAAATCGCCTTTTTTTAAGGCTTCAATTACAAATGGTCTCAAGTCAAATTCGGGATCGCCGGGTTTGTATTTTTCCATTACACCTTTCGTTGTACTGAAATAGTCGTACCAAACAGCATCGCGGGGGGCGTAGCCTTTGATAGAACCATAACTCAATCGTTGAGTGAAATTGGCATCGGGAGAGAATGCCTTATCAGGATTCATTTCCATCAACGCGGCCATGAATTCACGCTCGCCACGAAGAATTTTTTCATAATCCGACATCATTTGCGAAGATAACTCGTATCCCATATCTTTTACCGACAAAGCAAGCTGCATAGCCGGATCCTTTGTCAATCGCTTTGTGTCGGCCGATTTTAACAACGTCAGTAAATCATCCAGATTTGTAAATTTCGAATTTTTGAAAAGCCATTCGGCATATTTTTCATAATTTCCTTTAAACTTTTTGTTGATCGTTTCATATACATCAGGATGATACTGTTTCGGAACGCGCTCGGCATATAGCTTCATAAGTGCAGGAAGCACTTTTTTATCGAGTTCGGGATCGTAATCTTTGTAGGCTCTAAGAATTCGATCGTTGATAAATTCCTGTTTTTCTTGCTCAGTTGCCTTGCTATTAAACTGCAAAATAGTATTGGCGAAACGAATAATTTCGATTCCGTTTTGGAAAGTTTCCAGAAAATAGGTAGTATATTTGGCTATTTCGTTGCTGTTTGTATAAGCTTCCTCAAGAGTACGAAGCGTATTTCCATACTTTTCTTTGCGTGCAGGATCAGATTCAATCCAGGAAGAAAGACGATTTTCGAGTTCTTTTTTTTCGGCAATTACATTTAGACGATCAATTGCTTCGTTCATGCCAATCGCATTTTTCCAATAATTAGAACTTCCGGCATATTTCGAAGCATATTTGATACGCGTCTCATCGCTTTTGGTCATGTCGTTCCACCAGATTTCCTGTTTCACGCCACGGACTTCGATACGGGGTTTGTTTTCGGATTCTACCATTTGTTGTATTCCCCACGAAGACATATAGCGCTGAGTGCGGCCGGGGTAACCAATCGTCATCGAATAGCTTCCTTTCCGATATCCATCGAGCGATACAGGAACAACGTATCGAGGTTTGTAAGGGACATTAGCGGGATCAAATTCGGCCGGTTGATTATTTTGATCTGCATAAACGCGGAAAACCGAAAAATCTCCCGTATGACGGGGCCACATCCAATTATCTGTTTCACCCCCAAATTTCCCTACTGATTCCGGTGGAGTGACCACTAAGCGTACATCGCGAAAAACATCATAAACAACCATATAGTATTTGTTTCCCGCATAAAAAGGGACAATACGTGCTGACTTGAAAGGATTGTTTTCAAATTCTTGAGTAAGGATCTCGGAAATGGAATCGATGGCAAGCTCTCGCTGTATTTCGCTCAAAACTGAAGGAATCTTGGAGAGAATTTCGTCTGTAACTTCGCGCATCGAGCTTAAAAATGATACAGTAAGACCATCGGCAGGCAATTCGTCCTGAAATCTGTCGGCCTTGAATCCGTTTTTCAGATAATCGTGTTCTACTGAACTGAGTTTCTGAATGGATCCGTATCCACAGTGATGATTGGTAAAAATCAGCCCTTGTTGCGAAACAACAACCCCTGTGCAACCACCACCAAAAATAACTACTGCATCTTTCAGCGAAGCATTGTCCTCATCATACAGCTTGTCTATTGGAAACGTGAATCCGAGCTCCTGCATTCGAGCAACGTTTTGTCGGTTCAATTCTTTAAGCAACCACATTCCTTCGTCGGCTTTAACTACCAAAACCGAAAGAAACAGGGTGAATAGAAAACATAGTTTTTTCATTATCAATTATTTAAATATTAAAAAATTATTTTATCGACTTTCTTACGATAGAAATTCGTTTAAGAACATCCACCGGAAATCCTCTTTTCAATGCAATATAGGCGTAAATAATTATTAGAAAAGTATTGATGGTCAAGCGCAGCCAAATTTGATCGATATAAACAAACTCAAACAAAATAACGACCAACATCAATAGTGATATCGAAAAGAAAAAACCGGCAGATTTGAGATCATAATCAACCTTGAAGAATTTCTGTCCCATGAAATATGAGATAAGCATCATCGACATATTGGCAACAAACGAAGCCCATGCACAAGCCATGTATCCGTAAGTTGGTATGAACGCAATATTTATAGCAAGCGTGATAACCAGTCCTATCAACGACATATAGGCTCCCCATTGTGTTTTGTCAGTGAGTTTGTACCATAGCGAAAGGTTAAAATATATTCCAAAGAAAAGTTCACCCAGCATCACGATTGGAACTACCACCAATCCGGCATGATACGTTGATTTGATGAGATATTTTACAATATCCATATACCCCACGACCGCAATCACAACAAACAAACCAAAAATAATAAAATACTTCATCACCTCGGCATAAGCCTGTTTGTTATTGGCAGTATCCTTGCTTTTGGCGAAAATGAATGGTTCAAAAGCATATCGAAAAGCCTGAGTCATGACGATCAGAATGATTGCAATTTTCATAGATGCACTGTATATTCCCAACTGTTTGTAAGCTTCAAGTTTATCGGGACTCGGATCGGGATATATTTCGGGAAAAAGCATAATGGCAGCGTTCTGATTAAGAATACCAGCTACGCCTAAAATGAGTAATGGCAGCGAATAGTTGAGCATTCTCCTCAAAAGTTGCGTATCGGCGAACTGAAATTTTATTTTGACTTGCGCAAACACCAAAACCGTTTGAACAACAGAGGCAATCAAATTGGCAATCAGAATATATTCAACTCCACGTTCGATGCGAAACCACGAAAAAGCTTCGGGAAAGCGTTTTGAAAGCAAAGGACAAAGCAGAAAAAAGAATACATTCAATAAAATGGTAATAACAATATTTAAAATCTTGATGAATGCAAAACGGATGGGTCGGTTTTCGTAACGAAGATAGGCAAAAGGAATCGCACTCATCACATCGAATGCAAGGATAAAAATCATCATCACGATGAAATGCGGTTTATCCGAAATATTTAAACCCTGCGAAATCGGCTGTAGAAAAACAAACGAAAAAACAATAAACAACAATGTAGTAAAACCAAGACTCGAAACGGCTGTAGAAAATACTTTGTCGGGATTTTCGTCTTGTTTGTTGGCAAAACGGAAAAAGCCTGTTTCCATCCCATAGGTAAGAATCACCAAAAACAATGCTATCCACGCATAGAAATTATTCACAATTCCCATGTCGGCCTGCGAGGGAAGATAGTACGTCCAAAAGAGAGCAAGGAACCAGCTTAGCGAACGCTGTATGATCGTAGTACCTCCGTAAATAACGGTTTCCTTAGCCAAAGTCTTCATTCCACCCACCATAGTGCAGCATCTCGATTTTCTAAGAAGATTGAATTTATTTTCACAAAAGTAGCATTTTTATCGTTTTAGCCGCCAAAATGATGGCAGTTTATTTATCTTTATGATTCGTACAAGCCAAAATCTCAAAAAAATCCGTTTACTTTGCAGATCGATTTAAAAAATAAAAAAAAATAAAGAAAAAGCGCGACAAAACGTATTTTTTCGCGCCGAAAACCGCAAAAAAATGGCACAGGAAGACGTTTTTAAAAAAATTGTATCGCATTGCAAAGAATACGGATTTGTATTTCCTTCGAGTGAAATCTACGATGGACTCGGAGCCGTTTACGACTATGGACAAATGGGGGTAGAGCTCAAAAACAACATAAAAAAATATTGGTGGGACAGCATGACGTTGCTTCACGAAAATGTGGTGGGAATAGATTCAGCCATATTCATGCATCCAACCATCTGGAAGGCATCGGGACACGTGGATGCATTCAACGATCCCCTGATCGACAACAAAGACAGCAAAAAGCGCTACCGCGCCGATGTGCTTATTGAGGAACATATAGCCAAACTCGACGAAAAAATCGAAAAAGAAGTGGAAAAAGCTGCGAAACGTTTCGGCAACTCGTTCGACGAAAAAATGTTTCGCGAGACAAATCCGCGTGTACTCGAAATTACCCGCAACCGCGACCAGATTCATGCACGTTTCACAAAGGCTCTCAACGAAACCAATCTCGAAGAGCTTCGCCAAATCATCATCGATGCCGAAATTGTTTGTCCAATCAGTGGTACACGCAACTGGACAGAGGTTCGTCAGTTCAATCTGATGTTTTCCACCGAAATGGGATCTACGTCCGAAGGCTCGATGAAAGTATATCTTCGTCCGGAAACGGCTCAGGGAATTTTCGTAAACTTTCTTAATGTTCAGAAAACCGGCCGCATGAAAATTCCTTTCGGAATTGCCCAAATCGGGAAAGCTTTTCGTAACGAAATTGTTGCCCGCCAGTTTATCTTCCGCATGCGGGAATTCGAGCAAATGGAAATGCAGTTCTTCATCACTCCGGGCGAAGAAATGAAATGGTTCAATTATTGGAAACAACTTCGGATGCAATGGCATCAGGCTTTGGGATTTGGAACAGAAAAATACCGCTTTCACGATCACGAAAAATTGGCTCATTATGCCAATGCCGCTACCGATATCGAATTTGAAATGCCTTTCGGATTTAAGGAAGTAGAAGGAATTCACTCTCGCACGGATTTCGACTTGAGTCAGCACGAAAAATATTCGGGCAAAAAAATGCAATACTTCGATCCCGAACTTAATAAATCTTATACACCATACGTTATCGAAACTTCGATTGGCGTTGACCGAATGTTCCTTTCCGTGATTTCGGCAGCGTATTGCGAAGAAACTCTCGAAGATGGTGAAACACGTGTAGTACTGAAGATTCCGGCTGTGCTTGCTCCGGTGAAACTGGCAGTACTTCCGTTAGTCAAAAAAGATGGCTTGTCGGAAAAAGCGCGTGAAATTATGAATCAACTCAAATTCAGTTTCGCCTGCCAATACGACGAAAAAGACAGTATCGGCAAGCGCTATCGCCGTCAGGATGCCATCGGAACACCATTTTGCGTTACAGTAGATCATCAAACTCTCGAAGATGGCACAGTTACCATTCGCGAACGCGATTCTATGCAGCAAAAACGGGTGCCTATTGATCAAGTGGAAAACGAAATTTCTCAAAAAACCGACATGAAAACCTTGTTAAAACAATTGCCCCACTAAAAAATTATGAAATCGAAATTACTTCTATTGTTGCCCCTCATAAGCATCATCCTGCTGTCATCCTGCGATGATGAAACCGTTACTTTTGACGATCTTCACAAAACCAACAACGAAGCGGCTTTCATGGCCATTGCCAACAACAGTGAATACACAAAGATCGAATCACAATCCAAAGCGGGATTCATCATGTACAAGGAATTGGTGGATGGTAATGGAGAAAAGCCACTTTTCACCGATCAGGTAGTAGTGCGATATACCGGATGGTATAAAATCGACTGGACAAAGGAAGACACCTACACCAATGAAGAAGGAAAATTGATCAAGAACAAACAAATTTTCGATTCTACCGCCAACCGTGGCAACATTCCAAGCACGCTTAAGGTAGCCACAAGTATAAACTCTTACGACGGTGGCATCATCGACGGTTTTTCCACAGCCCTTCAACACATGGAGGTCGGGGACAAATGGGAAGTATGGATTCCGTGGCAGCTTGGATACGGATCAAGCGCTTCGGGAACAATTCCGGCCTACACAACTCTCGTTTTTGAAATCGAGTTACTCGAAATTGTGAAGTAAAGACGCATGGGCATGTGTCTCTATAAGTAAAGACGCATGGGCATGTGTCTCTATAAACTCAAAAGAAATTTTTCGATGGCACTCCGAACTTCGCTTCGGTTGCCATTAAATTTGTTGACCATGACTGCAAAAGCATATTTCTTACTGCCGTCCATCAAATAACCGGCATAACACTGTACTCCCTCGATGCTCCCGCTCTTAGCCGCAATTTTCCTTTCAAACTTGGTTCCTTTCATAAAGGATTTCAACGTACCATCCAAACCGGCTTTGGGTAACGAATCGAAAAATACCGATTTATTTTCGCTTTGGTTATTCATGTAGCCCAATACCTCGCACAAAAACTCGGGACTAACAGCATTTTGCGGTGCAAGTCCGGAACCGTCCTTCATTACAATCGACTGAGTAGCGATACCCTTCTGTTTCCAAAATTTATCAATAGCCTCAATCCCTTCCTTGAGTGGATCGCTATAAATATTCGGATTACTTTTTCGCCCGATTGTTCGCAAAAGATGTTCGGCAAAATGATTGTTGCTTTTTACATTGGTTTCGCGTATAATATCGCTCAACATTCGCGATTGACGTCGATCAAGTATCTCGCCTATACGATAAGGCATCGCTTCTTTTGTGCAATATCGGGAGATGTAATCGATTCTGGCGGTTTGTACCAAACCCACATGAATGCTTTGCTTACGAAGATGTTCGGCCAACAGTTCGCCCAACAACAGACCAGGATCAGGAATATCTCCCTTGATGCTGAAACTACGTCTTCCTCCCGGAATATCGCCACGAAGTATTCGATCGTTCGAAAAAGGAATCCCATAAATATAACCGTTATCTCTTCCGGAAATATTCGTTTTCAAGAAATTGGTAAAACGGATTGATTTCATTTCAGGCTCGGTTCGAAGAATTTTAGGACAAGAATTAGGATCGGTAGTATCGAAAAATATCTTGTAAGAATTATCGAATATGCTGATTCCATAAGTCCCCGATGCATAATAGTTTCCCATATCAATCCACGTCCATTCGGGTGAAATGCCATCATATCCGAACAATTCGTCGGCAACATAAATTTGCCAAACTTTCTCTTCGTTATTTCTTTCGAGAATTTTTTTTGTCCAATCCGACAAAAATTCATAAGGATTTCCTCCGAAAACATCGCTTCCGAGCGTTGGATCGCCGGACCCAATAACCAAAATTCGATCAGGATTGGTGGCATCCAGCGCTAAAAGTGTGGTATAACGATAGTCGTTACCAAATATTTCGATGGCGGTAGCAGTGGTTACAAGTTTCATGACCGAAGCCGGCGTAAACGATTTTTCGGCGTTGTGCGAAACAACTATTTCTCCTGTCTCCAAATCTTTCACACAAACCCCCACACTCGCATGTTTAAGTACCGGATGATCTATTAATTGCGAAATTGGTGTTTGTGAAAATGAAGAGATGACCACAAAAACAGATAATATTGCAAGCTGTATCCTTTTCATAAAGCATCTTGTTGAGATCGAAACAAAAGTAAGAAAAAAAGAGATATTTTGCACAATATTTGAACATGGGTGCAATTTGTTTGTTTTTATGGCATGAAGATAATTATTTCATTCATCATTTTTGCCGTCTTGATTGCGTTGGGAGCATACGTTGTCGTCCGCAGCGAGCAAACCTTTTTTCGTTCGGCAAAATCGAAAATGATCTTTCGCACGGTTATCACCCTGCTAATTTTATCCGTAATACTCGGAACAATCCCGGATAATCATCTGCCGATTGCTGTAGCCAAACCGATACGTTTCGTAACGTTCAGCTTCCTCATTTTTATGCTCTATTATTTTCCGTTTATAGTGATAATCGATATTGTAAGGGCCATCAATAAACGATATCGATTCTTACAAAATCCACAAAAATTTCGCTTTGGAGTTGGGGTAGTCGGCATAATTGCCGTTACCACAATCATGATTATTGGTAATTATCGTTTCAATCATCCGACAAAAGTTTATCTCGATATTGAATCAACGAAATCGAAACGCGGCAAAGAACTAAAAATTGTTGCACTGAGCGATGTTCATCTCGGAATTTCACTCGGCGAAAAAGCCACAAAAAAATACGTGAATATGATCAATGCCGAAAAGCCCGATTTGGTGTTGTTTGTCGGCGATTTGATTGATCATTCGGTACCCGTTGTTATCCAACAGAATTTGGATCGGCAATTACGACAAATATCGGCGCCTCTCGGGATATATGGCGTACTTGGCAACCATGAATATTTTGCAGGAGCAGGTGATGATTTATTCGATTTTTATCGAAAATCGGGAATAGTCGTCCTCCGCGATACCTCTGTGTTGATTAACGACGAAGTATATATCGTTGGACGCGACGATGCGTTCAATAAACACCGCAAAGCTCTACAAAAGTTGCTGCAGCCCATAGATAATTCAAAACCTTCAATTTTGCTTGATCACCAGCCTAACGATCTACAGGATGCAGAAGAGAACAACATCGATTTGCAACTCTCGGGGCACACGCATGACGGACAAGTATATCCGGGGAACCTCATCGCTGCAGCAATGTTCGAAATGAGTCACGGATATAAAGTCAAGGGAAACACGCATTATTATGTATCATCCGGTTTGGGAATTTGGGGACCGCTCTACCGCATCGGCACACAATCGGAGCTGATGGTAATTCGTTTTCGTTATTGACTTTCAAAGTTTTATACATCTAAACTTTAACCGTGCAAAAAAGAAAAACAGAAGTGACTTAATTCCCCTCCTGTCTTTCCTTTCATAAACGGTCAGTACAATTACTCCGCTAAATTCTTAGAAACCTTCACAAAGATACGTTCACCGAAACTCCCCATTGAAAGGGTTTTCCCTTTTGAAAAAATTGATTACCAAACGATTCGAAGTAAAAAGTATGATAATATGTGTTTAATAAGTTTTTGCCCCAAATCTCGAGTTCCACATTATTTTTGGCAATTCCGATTTTAGCCCACATTGCAGGTATTATGGAGTTAAGTACCTGTAAACGAGTGGATGTTTTTTTGAGGAGGAGCCTTTGGGTGCCACACAAATTTTTTTCTTCTTATCAAAGGCGTTTTTATATCCAATGCTGCCAGGATTTGATTGAGT
>JARKPE010000136.1 GCA_029975415.1 Dysgonamonadaceae bacterium
ATACCCGTTGGAATCAAAAATTACGCCAGACCCCACCCCTTTTTCGATAAGTACTTTCTGGTCAAAAAAGTCCCGCACATAGGCCTTGTTGGTAATACCGACAACAGCCGGGCCGACGTTTTTGACAGCTTGCACAACAAACGTATTGCGGGCGGCTGAAGTGAAATTGTCTTGGATCGGTGGTGCTGACAAATTAGCTATTGATGCCGCATTGCCATTGTTAATCGTCGCCGTTGCGAAAGCTGCAAGTATGATAAGAAATACTGGCAAGAAAAACTTTTGTTTCACCATTTTTCCTCCTTTGCCCAGTAATAGGAATCTAAAAAAAAACCTGGAGATAATTCCAGATCGTAAAATGGTCAGTTTATATACTGTTTTTGGAAACATCAATTATCTGGTGCGACTCAAGGTTCGATTCAGAAAGCGTAAATCTATATCAAACTTCCGGAAGTGTTGTTTTAGCACTCGGGCCCCTGGAGTGCTAATAATTTTATATTATTCATCTTCGGCGATTCAATCAACCGTGAAAAAAAACGATTATAAAATAATTTTTGACGGCTTGGACGATGACGGTGAAATTTCTTGATTATACACAATAAGATGCGCTTTTTCTTTGTTAAGATCTTTATCTAGAGCCACCTGTGCTGTGAATAGTGGTTTTAGTCACATAGAGAAAATGTGTTTTTACTTTCTCCCAAATAGTCAGAAGCAGGTACAAACGGAATGTTGAGGTTGTACCCCTGTCTGTTCAAGATAATACCTTTGATAATCACAAGTTCTTCATGAACTTTCAGCTCGGCGGCCATCTGGGCATAGGTATACTGCTTAATCGCGCAATCTAAAAAGGCGCTGCTGTCAATAAGCAGCTGGGCGGTGAAATAATTTGCCTCAAGCTCGTAAACATCTATTGTGTTATATATATCGTAATCACTCATCAAGCCGGCCTTGGCTTGGTTGCGGTGTAACTGGTCATGACCCAGTTCGTGGGAACAAATGATCGTCTGTTCGGTTTCGTCCGAGCGGGAACTGATGGCGATAAACCTGTTTCTGCAAATATATTTGTAAAACCCCTTAAGATGTTTAAAATCGCCATATCTTATTGAAACGTTAAGATTCTCGGCGATTTCAAAAGGGTTTCGTGTTTTAAACCGGCGGACTAGACTATCGGCGTGCCTGATTATGTTATCCATAATGCAATTACCCAAAAGCCCAACACTTATCAGTGTTTCAACTTTTTGCGCCCGTACTTCTTATTACTTTTCTTGGCTTCAAAGTACATTTCGGTAACTGTCCGGAAGAAATCGTCCTTGTCCGCCTCGGGAAGTTCGCCACCGGCAAATAATGCTTTTACATCGCTTAATATTTCCTGAGCCTGGCGCTTTCCAGGATAACCATACTGCTCGTCGACCTTTTGGATGAAACGGCCATCCGTTCCGACCAGATAATCAACGGATACGTTAAAAACTTCGGAGATTTTGCGGAGCGTTTCCTGTTTTTTGGGAAACCGGTTATTGGCTTCATAATAGCCGACAACCCGGTCCGAAACGCCAATTAAACTACCCAGTGCAGCCTGAGTCATATTAGCCGTTTCGCGAAGATTTTTCATCATATCTCCGAACAGCACATTCGCACACCTCCTTAGAATGACTGACTTGAGTATAACAAATTGTTCGATAATGGTCAACAAAATTCGAACAAAAAGTTCGATTGACGAGCAATGTCGTGTTCGCTAGAATAATTTATAGAACAAAACATTCGGAGGTGAAAACAAATATGCGAGTGAAAAATGCCAAATTTAAAGA
>JARKPE010000064.1 GCA_029975415.1 Dysgonamonadaceae bacterium
GCCTAATCCTATATTGAAAAAAAATACAGAACTGTATTCTTTTTCGGTAATGTTTTTTCGGTTAATGAGTGCACGACCAAAGCCACTGTCGATCAAAATCCCCGAAAATGCAATGAAGACCGAGAGTGCTCCTATAAGACCATATTCCGAGGGAGTGACAATGTTCATTAACACCAGACTGCTCGCCAAATAAATGATTTGTTGCCCGAATTTGTCGAGAAAGCTCCAAACAAGAGATGAAACTGTTTTTGTTTTTAGCTCCGAATTTCCCATCAACGGATGTTTTCTGCAAAAATACGTAACTTTTTCAGATTTCTGAAGTCTGCAACAAAGTCTTTGTCAGTCGATAAATAGTACGAACGAAAATCGATCCTTTTTTGTACTTTTGACGACCTATATTTATGGTATGAGTTTTTCAGACGAAATTAAACAGAAAGCGCTTGCTATCGGATTTGATGCGTGCGGCATCTGTCGGGCTCAAGATTCGGGGCAAGACACATATTATCGACAATGGCTTTCTGCCGGTTATCAGGCAGGAATGGATTATCTGGAAAGAAATGTCGATAAGCGGATCAATCCGCGATTGCTTGTTCCGGGCGCCAAATCCGTTATTTCGGTTGCGCTCAACTATTTTCCGCCGACATTTCTTCCCGACAATGTTCCTCAATTTGCCTATTATGCTTACGGGCGCGATTATCACGAAGTAGTAAAGAATAAATTGGCTTCGTTGTTCGATTTCGTCAGAGATCGTTTTCCTGAGGTGAATGGCCGATTTTTTTGTGACTCTGCGCCGGTTCTTGAGCGATATTGGGCGGCACAAGCGGGAATCGGGTTCATCGGGAAAAACACATTGCTCATCATTCCCGGCAAAGGTTCTTATTTTTTCCTTGGAGAATTGATTATCGATTTGGAATTGGAGTACGATAAGCCAATTTCGCAGCATTGCGGCAGTTGTCGTCGCTGCCTCGATGCCTGTCCCACTAAGGCCATCGAGCAGCCTTACGTGCTGAATGCAGGTAAATGCATCTCCTATCAAACTATTGAAAACAAAGGCGATATCGATGCCGATATTCAGCCGTTGTTGAGCAATAATGTTTATGGATGCGATATTTGTCAGAAGGTCTGTCCATGGAACCGTTTTGCAAAGCCGAATCAAACACCAGATTTTTTCCCTACGGAAGAATTCCTTTCGCTCGATTTAGCGAAACTTAAGGCTATGGATGAAGATACGTATCGACATATTTTTCGTCGGTCGGCCGTGAAACGAGCTAAATTTTCGGGCTTGAAACGCAACGTTGAAGCAATTTCCAAAACTCGGGATAATTCATTACTTTTGTAACTGTAAATTATGCAGGAACATTTCGATATACGAGATAATCAAAATTTTCAGGATACGGATCGCGATTTTGAGAATGCTTTGCGGCCACTCACTTTTGGCAGTTTTTCGGGGCAAGATAAGATTGTAGAAAACCTGAAAATTTTTGTGAGTGCAGCGCGCATGCGTGGCGAGTCGCTCGATCATGTTCTTTTGCACGGGCCTCCCGGTTTAGGCAAAACTACTTTATCGAATATAATAGCAAATGAGCTTGGCGTTGGATTTAAGGTTACATCCGGCCCGGTACTCGATAAACCCGGTGATTTAGCCGGGATTCTTACTTCGCTGGAACGGAACGATGTATTATTTATCGACGAAATTCATCGCCTTTCGCCTATTGTGGAAGAATATCTCTACAGTGCGATGGAAGATTTTCGTATCGATATCCTCATCGATAAGGGGCCGAGTGCACGTTCCATTCAAATCGATCTTAATCCGTTTACCCTGGTAGGTGCCACTACACGAAGCGGTTTGCTTACGAGTCCGTTACGAGCCCGATTCGGCATCAACATGCACTTGGAATATTACGATATGGACACGCTTACGCAAATTGTAATGCGTTCAGCCGATATTCTTCAAATAGCGTGTGAACGAAATGCTGCCGAAGAAATAGCTTCGCGTAGCAGAGGAACGCCTCGCGTAGCCAATGCCCTATTGCGAAGGGTTCGTGACTTTGCTCAAGTGAAAGGTAATGGAAGAATAGACAAAGCCATTTCGACATATGCGCTTGAAGCGCTAAATATCGATCGCTACGGATTGGATGAGATCGATCATAAGATTTTGCTTACCATTATGGATAAATTCAATGGTGGTCCTGTGGGAATCAGCACTATCGCCACTGCGGTTGGCGACGATGCGGGAACCATCGAAGAGGTATACGAGCCGTTTCTGATCAAAGAGGGTTTTTTGAAACGTACTCCGAGAGGACGAGAAGTTACCGAACTTGCCTATCGACATTTTGATCGAAAGCCTTTTAATCGGCAAGGGACATTGTTTTAAATCCGTAAAAAACAGAAAAAGCTGCCGAAATGCAGCTTTTTCTGTTTTACAAATATCGCTAATCGTTATGTGTCAGAATTTACTGAAGATAAGATCCATCCTCATATTCTCGGGTTTTTTGCTTATTGCCACAGCGGAAGGAGTCATTAGGTGCGACATAGAGCTGGTTACCCGATAAGAATAACCATAAGCATCTGTTTTTGAGATATAATTAATGGCCACCGGAACCAGCAGATAGGTAATATCTTGGAGTTTTTGACCTTTGCTGGCCTGTAACTGTTTATAGTAATTAATCATGGGGGATACGTTGGAAAAATTATACTGAAATTTCGAATCGAGAGTTGCATAAAAAGTCGTCAGATTGTTATACATTTTTCGATTTTCGAAAAAACCACTTAATGAATCTTTGTTGATAAGTAGCACTGCTTGAGGAGGTGATAACTTAAACTTTTCTTCCGATTCGTTAGGAAGAGCTTGTATGGTAAGGTTGGCCAAGCTTAATGAATGCGATTCGAGCTGATCGGCAATCTGCGATAATGGGAAAGTTATTTCTGTGATTACTCCGGCAGGAGATTTTAAGTAAGTGTATTCATCGTTTTCCACCAATAGTTGACTATTTGAGTTCTGTATCCGGTTTATTTGGGTAACCTCAGGTGTAATGCTGATGCCGAGTGAACTTACATAAGTCGAATCTGCTCCTGTGGAGCTTTTCCCTTTGTAGTGATAGTGGACAAAAAGATGTGTGTAGTCCACATTCAATACCGTGCCTTTTCCAAAAGTAGTTGTAATATACAATCCTTTTAGTAATTGGTGAAAAATATCCGTATTGATAGGCGTTTCGGGATGGTCGATTTGGTAATCGAGAATTTTTTGTCCCAACGAATTTGGTAAGTTAACATCCATGTAATATTCTATGGAATCGGTGTAGTAATCGGAAACTTTTCTGGAACTTGCCACGCTGTATGTAGCTTCTCCGATGGGATTATTGGGGTCATAGTATCCGTCGATATTGAAATTGGTGTAAAATTTTGAAGTCGGAAGACTTTTCGTTAATTCATAAGCGGAAATCTTCATTGGAGCGAGCGAATCTCCAACCCACGAAGAATAAACGATAGACAGTCTGACGGAATCGATAATCGCTCCGTCTTTGAAAGCAAGGCCTTCGGGATAGTAAAATTCGCCAACATAGTCTGATTTTATCGTTCCATATAACGGATCGATGTATTCTCCCAATACCGGATTTTTTGTTTTGGCAAAGATACTGTCCACTTGTGAAGTTTTGGCTGATAGAAAGAGCGTGTCCGAACCTACCGATATGACATCCTTCTTCGGTTGAATGGTGAAGCCGAGTTCGCTGATTGTGTCATCACACGAAACAAGTATGGTTGTAATCAGTACCAATAAAAATATCCACGAAATTTGAATCTTCATTCGTTGCGAAAATTTGTAATTTGTGCGGCAAATATCCGAAAAAAAAAGCGGATAAAAAAACCGACCTTGTGGTTTCGTGCGTTTTTTAATTTAATTTTTATATCCTCAAAAAGGATTCATCTCCATTTGAAAAAAGGAATAGATCTCAAGACAATATCTTTTCGTAAAAATTCTCGATGCGCTCCACATTCTTATCAAAATCTTCTTCGTAGTCAAGAAAATTGATATTTTTTTCGGCAATGTATTCCGATATTGACGTTTCGATTTGTTGACTCCCCTGTATTACTCCGTCAGAATAGTCCACGGCTATTTTTGTGAGTTCAACGAAGTCAATGGGCTCACGTTTGGATATTTCTGCTATTTCGGGGTCGCCGATAGTGTCGAAACGAAGTTTTTGAGGGAATCCCTTTCTGAAAGGTTTTGTAAAGGTTTCATCGTAGATCGAATAAACTACTTTCGAATTTTTGAAACAAGGATCTTCGGAGTATCCCTTTTTGATATAAAAAGGCGCTACTGCCGTAAACCATCCATGGCAATGAATGACATCGGGAATCCACCGAAGTTTTTTAATTGTTTCCATTACTCCACGAATAAAAAAGATACTGCGTTCGTCGTTATCGTCATATTCCTCTCCGTTTTTATCGGTCAAAACGCCCCTATTCTGAAAGAAATCTTCGTTATCAATAAAATAAACCTGCATGCGGGCCGACTGAATAGAAGCAACCTTTATGATGAGCGAGTGATCGGTATCATCGATGATGAGGTTCATCCCCGAAAGACGAATCACTTCATGTAATTGGTTCCTACGTTCATTGATAACTCCATATTTGGGCATAAAAGTTCGGATTTCGTGGCCGCGTTCCTGTATGGCTTGTGGTAAATTGCGCGAAATGGTAGAAATAGGGGTTTCCGGTAAATAAGGAAAAACTTCCTGCGAGATATACAAAATTTTTTTCTGTTCCATGAAACTGGTTGAAATAAAATTGAGTACAAAGATAATAAAAAAAATCCGCATAAATACAAAAAAAAATTACAAACAATTTACTATTGTCTGATTTTCAGTATTTTTGCAATTTTTTGATGAATATTCTTCAAAGTTTAACCTTCGTAGATTTCGAGAAAAGATAAAATTTTTGTTGCTTTGCATGTTTTTTCTGAAATAGATGGAAATTATAAAATCAATCGCTCTCCTCGACGATGTGTTAAACGCATTCCGTAATGAAAGCAAAAGCATTGGATTGGTTCCTACAATGGGAGCTTTGCACGAAGGGCATGCTGCGCTGGTAAAACGATGCGTTGCCGAAAATGACATAACGGTCGTAAGTGTTTTTGTCAATCCGACTCAATTTAATAATCCCGACGATTTGCGACTTTATCCGCGAACCCTCGAGGCCGATTGTGCGTTACTCGAAAAACTGGATGTGGATATTGTTTTTGCACCCGATGTGGATGAAATGTATCCGGAACCGGATACAAGAGTTTTCGATTTTGGAATGCTGGATAAAGTGATGGAGGGACGATTTCGTCCCGGTCATTTCAATGGCGTTGCGCAAATCGTAAGCAAATTGTTTTACGCTGTAAAGCCGGATAAAGCTTATTTTGGAGAAAAAGATTTTCAACAATTGGCTATTGTCCGCGAAATGGTGAAGCAATTGCAAATCCCTGTCGAAATTATTGCTGTTCCGATTGTTCGTGAGCAGAGCGGTCTTGCCCTAAGCAGCAGAAACATGAGATTGACGGAGCAACAGCGAGAAACCGCTTCCGAAATTTTTAAAACACTCGCAAGAAGTGCTGATTTGCTCGAAAAACAATCTGTCGAAGACACTAAAAAGTTTGTAGTTAATTCCATAAACAATCACGAGGCGTTAAGTGTTGAATATTTTGAAATTGTAGATGGTGATACACTACAGAGTATAACCGATTGGGACGATTCTCCTTGCATTGTGGGATGCATTGCCGTATTTTGTGAAGACGTTCGGTTAATTGACAATATTCGTTATAAATGAAAGAGTTATGTGGATTGAAATGTTGAAATCTAAAATACATCGAGCTGTGGTTACCGATGCAAATCTTAACTACAAGGGCAGTATTACGCTCGATGAAGATTTGATAGATGCTGCCGGATTGAGAGTTCATGAAAAAGTGTCGGTGGTGAACAATAACAACGGAGAGCGTTTCGAGACGTATGTGATTCGTGGCGAAAGGGGTTCACGAATAGTTTGCCTCAACGGAGCTGCGGCTCGAAAGGTTCAAGTGGGCGATGTTATCATTGTGATGAGTTATGCCCTGATGACACCCGAGGAGGCAGACACTTTCGAACCCGTGATTGTAAACTTGGATGGAGAAACAAATCAAATTGTAAGATAGTCAATATTATATATAGAAGACAACCACTGAAACCGACGTCTGTGGACAGCAGTCGTCGGTTTTTTTGATAACCCTAAAAGTGTATTCGAATGTAAGCATTCGGTGAAGTCCGTATTTGATTTCAAGTTTCTTTATTTTCTGAAAGAAAACTTTCAAAAACTTGGAAAACAATCGGAGTCGATTTGGAGTTTTTAGAAGTTTCTCTTAACCCGGTTTGAAGGAAGTAGTTCTGCCAGATCTATTGTATAATCTTCGTCGTAATCGTGGATATGACTCAACACGTAAACCATCCAGTCGCGGAAGTTCACATCTGCAGCCTTGCAGCAACCAAGTAAAGAGTAGATAACTGCAGCATCTTCCGCAGCATCATGGTTACCGCAAAACAGGTAATTTTTTCTGCCAAGCGCTAAGCCTCTCAGGCTGTTTTCAGCCAGATTATTATCTATACGATACCTGCCATCCAGGTGATACCGGCTTAATCGGTGATAGATGTCATAAGTGTATTTTATGGCCTTGCCAATCGGACTCTTTGGTAATACTTTTTTGTATTCATTCACCAGCCACTTTTCAAAGACAACTATGATCGGGTAGGCGTGACTCTCTCGGAGATTGGCCCTTTCATCATAGGATAGGTTCCTGTCATCAGCTTCTCTTTCTACCTCGTAGAGAAGGCCGATTTGTTCAAGAGCATATTCTGCCCTGCGCCTGTCATTTTTCAGGGACTCTTCAAATTTTCTTCTCGCGTGAGCCCAACAACCCAGGGGTAATACCCCTTTCTTGTACTCGTACATCTTGTATACACCATACCCGTCTGTCTGCATAGCACCACGGAAGTCTTTCAACAGGGATAATGCAACATTCTGTGCCCTTGAGCCATGGTCATAATGAAAGAAGAGTTGTTTGTCCATGACGGAACGTACCATCCACATGTATCCATTGACAGTTTTATGCTTCTCATTATTTATAACAGGCACAGTGGTTTCATCCACCTGGATATAATCGGTGGCAAGAACCAGTTCTTTGAGTCGGTAGTAAAGTGGCCTCAGTAAATCGGCTGTATCCTTAAACCAACCATTCACCGTTGGTGGCGGGAGATTGATTTTCATCTGCTTCAACATCTGTATCTGACGGTAAAATGGCAGATGATTAACATACTTGTTTATCATAAGTTCTGCCAAAAGTGATGCTCCGGCATAACTGCGTGCTATAGGCCGGTATGTTGTAGGAAGCGAAGCTGTAACAATAGGAGAAGACTCTTTTTGAGACTCCTGTGAAGTTTTGTTCTTTAACACATACTTATGACGCACAATCCTCCTGACGTAGCATTTCGCCGGTTCATACTCCAGCACTTCGGTTATCTCCGGTTCGAGCTCAGTCCATGCATCCATGTCACCTGATACTTCCTCCGGGTAGAAATGCTCTTCAACGCGGGGCAGATCTTCAGGCAAGGGTCTGCGGACAGGTTTTCTTTTTTCACGTTGCTTTACACGCCTTTCCCTGAAAGACTCTATTTCAGCTTTCGCTTCTTCTGCCTGCTCTTGTTCTGCAGGCAACAGGTCCAAGCCATCGAAGTCTATACGGCGCTGACGCGGGTCTTCTTTAATAAAGCGTTCACTGGATTTACCCCATATACGCCGCCTGAGATAAGCAACCTCATCCTCCAGCTTGAGGATTTTTTCATCTTTCAAGGATATGGTATGCTCATATGAGGATTTTAATGCATCAACATCCGTATGATCTTCCAGCTTACCTTTCAGGAGTTGAATCTCCTGATACTGGTGGTCACATTTCTCCAGCAGAAGTTCTAAAAGCTCGTTCGGATTTTCTTTGATTTCTTGCATCTTTTCCCCTTGTCAGATAACGAGAGTAAAGATACAAAAACAGCATTACATATGCAAGAAAAAAGAGGCTAAAATCGTCTGTTTACGAGACTTTCAAGCGTTTTTTATATTTACATTTCCCGGTGTCAATTCCCTGTACCATCAGCATGAGTTTTTGCCAGGAAAAAGGGTGGAATTTTTCGTTTTCATCAAAAGAGGGTAATAAAAAATTCCCTTTTTCAAGCTTCATGTAATAAATGACCAACCCTCCATGTTCCATGTGCAGGATTTTCATACTTGTGCAATGACGATTCAGAAAGATAAACACATCTCCACTGCTAACTTCCTTTCCCATCTGATCTGTGACTAATCCGCTTAAAGTGTAAAAACCTTTGCGCATATCCGTTGGAAAAGGATAAAGCCAGTAACGCATAGAGTCGTTTAGGTTAAACATGGCTTATTGGGTTAAAAGTATTAAAGATCGAAGTTGGGTCAGATCAGCTTCAATGGGAACACGTAATTTTACACCGTTGGGATAAACAATCTCGAAAACATTGCCACCCGATGGGTGCATATGCTCCGGATTGGATTGTTGCTGAACTACCTTTTTTGCCGTTAACTGTTGATTTGCATCGGTAAAAACTATTGGCACAAAACCGGGAGGTTGTTCCTTTCGCTGGTTGTGTTCACGTAATCTCCTTTGCCAGTAATAAAATTTGGATTCCAGAATGCGCTCATTCCAGCAGAACTCCTTTACACGAAGGCCGCTGGATTGGTAACGATCATAAACTGTTTCAAATTGCTTTAATGTCCACATAATTTTTTGTGGGCAAATATAGCAAGGTTGAAAAGTTAATTTAAGACGGGGAAGACCGAATGCTTAC
>JARKPE010000065.1 GCA_029975415.1 Dysgonamonadaceae bacterium
CAAAGAGGGTAAAGTTCTTTGACATCAATCGAGCGAAAGAGATACTTTTGTATAAAAAGGCACAGGAAAAGAATGGATTAGCACAAAGACCTTGATAACATTATTGTATATCGTTTGTTAGAGATTGCACCATTCTTTTCTTCTCTAAATTCTGTATAGTATAAAGAAAACAGACCTTGGTGTTTGTATTTCGCATTTGCAAACGAGGAAAGAATACAAGAGAAAATTTCCTGTGGTTGTGTAACTAAAAACAAAGAAGAAATGAAAGTATCATTTTGCGTAGGTATCGACATCGCTAAGGATAAATTCGATGTTTGCATCAAAGAGTTAAAAGCAGACGGTCATTCGGTGGTAAAGGGCAGCCGTTCGTTCAGTAATTCAGAAGCGGGTTTTGAGGAGTTGGGCGTTTGGGTTGAGAAACGTACGCGGGAGGTTTCCTCATTAGTTTTTGTGATGGAAGCCACAGGTGTCTATTACGAAAATTTGGCTTATTGGCTTGAAGCACATGGTTTCAATGTCAGCGTCGAACTGGCAAACAAAGTCAAGAATTACGCCCGAAGCCTGAGTGTGAAAACCAAAACGGACAAGGTTGACGCCTCTGTTTTAGCCTCGATGGGATTGGAAAGAGCGTTGGTACTCTGGCATCCGTGTCGGTCGTTTACCGGGAGTTGCGTGATGTCAGCCGCTTGAAACTTGCATACAAGCGAAATCTGAACGCACTTAAAAGTCAGCTTTCGGCTAGGGAATCGGCATACAATAAATACGCCATGGTTCTCTCTCTGCAAAAGGAGCAGATTGCCTTTTATGAGAATGCCATCGACAAATTGGATGAGGAATTGAAAGAGATAGCACAGAGGGATCCGGAACTTTACGATAGGATAAATAAGGTTTGTACGATAAAAGGCTTGCAATTCAATACGGTAGTTGCCGTAATTTGTGAAACGAACGGATTCCGTCTGTTTCACAGCATAAAACAGGTAGTCAGCTATTCGGGACTTGACGTGAAGTTCAACGAATCGGGAAAGCACAAAGGAAGAACAAGCATTTCCAAAAAAGGGAATGCCCGAATAAGGGAAGTGATCTATATGCCCGCCTTGGCTGCCATTCAACATAACAAACCGATTGCGCAACTGCATAAACGCATCTGCGAAAAAAATCCGACGGCAAGAAAAAAAGGTGTTATTGCCGGCATGCGCAAACTCTTGGTATTGATTTATACGCTTTGGAAAAAGAATGAAGAATATATTGAAAATTACGGTGTTACCGCTACAGTGCACACATCAGGGAATAAGGAGAATTAAGCCTTCATTTGGCTTGGACAAAGATAAAACTTTTTTAAATAATTAACCAATTTAATTTGCTTTTTATCATAGCATCTAACAGGTTTCGCAAACATACGAGGTCTTTTCCGCACCGAAAAAAAACTAAACAGAATTGCAATTCGTAATTTGAAACTCTCATTTCCCGAAACTTCATTTCCAAATATTTCGCTGCCACGCAGCTCCGGATTGTGTTGATGTATTTCCTTTACTACTACAAATATTTTGCTACTACGCAGCTTTTAAAGCTGAAAGCCAAACCTCCATCCTCCAACCTCCACTTTTCACTTTTCAATTCTCATTTCTCTTGAAAGTTCTCGCAGATCATCGCAGAAAAAAATTCAAACAGCGAGAAAAAGTTCAGAAAAAGATTTCACGTAGATGTACGCAAATGCACGATGCAGATATTCGCAGATAATTTTGTAATGATTGACGGTAAATTCTTAAGTCTGAATTCCCATTTCTTCATTTCTTCCCATTTCCCATTTCCCATTTCTCACTTCCAACTTCTTCACTTCTTTTTAATTATCCATTACTTTCCCGACCTCCTCTCATCATCGGGGCACCCGATCTGCGCAGAGAGCGTGCCGCAAGGCAAAAGACAAGCTGTTTGAGTCCCGACGTATTTCGTCGAGATGAGTTATTTGTCTTTTAGCGAACAAGCAGCTATCGGGTCGATGAGGAGAGGCAGTCTTGACCTTTTTTGCTTTCTTTTTTGTGTAAAGAAAAAAAATTAAGTGGGGTTTGGGGCAAAGCCCCAACAACCAATGAGTCATGTGTTGAGCCAAAAAGCCGATACGTCTTAAAGATAACGTTTTTACTTTTACCAATACTAATTCATTCATAACCAAAAAAATATTTATAAGAGTCAAAAACGCAAAACAACGCACCCCAACGCATCCGAAACCGAATCTGAATAAAGCATTTACCTCAATTGTACCTTTGACAAATCGGACAAGGAACGATTGAAATCCTGACCACTATTCGGCCGTATTTGGTCAATGTTTCCTCAATACCAAGTCCAAGTAAAAACCAATTTTCTAACATTTAAAATTTATCTCAAAATGAGAACAATCAAACAAGGTATCTTAGGCGGCTTTTCCGGTAAAGTCGGAACGTTTGTCGGAGGCAATTGGAAAGGAATTTTCTACATGCGAAGCCTCGCTCAAAATGTCAAAAACCCGCGCACCGACGCTCAAATGAACCAGCACAGTAGGTTCGCTCTCGCTATGGCTTTTCTCAAACCCATCAAAAACTATGTGCCCCTCCCTCCCGCACGATTGTATCGTATGGCAGGTACTAAAAATATTTAATCTCTTTTTAACTCTATAAGCAAGCTGATATTCTGCTCGTCTTTTTTGCACTGTTGCACTTCAATCTTAAAGATTTATGAAAATTGCAAGCAAATACAACCCGGCAGAAGTAAAAGGCAAGTAGTATAAATACTGGATGAAAATTCGTTTATTCCATTTCGAACCAGATGAACGTGAATCCTATACGATTGTCATTCCTCAGTCAAAGGTTCCCTGCGTATTACACATGCGAAACATGTTCAAAAACACGATTCAGGATGTACTTGTGCGTGTACGCTAAATTGCCGAAAAACATGTCGGTAGACTCGCCAAGCACACAGCGCGGGTTCCATTGGGGTGTTCATTCCCGGTTACTAACAGAATGTCTATTTCACTTTCTGTCGATATAGTTCCCAGCGCCGCATCACCTCGTCCACATAGCGGAGAGTTTCGTCGCTGCGGAAATAGCCCGAATTGCACACCGGATCTTTGTAATATTTCTCAAAACGCTTCAGACTCAAATATTTTTCCACGTTATTGTCCCACACTTGCGGATCGGAACCATATTTTTGGGCAAGCGCCTGTCCGTCGTACACATGACCGATCCCGCCGTTGTAGGCTGCAAGTGCCAACTTGATCCTCTCATCGGGGTTTTCGACGGACGAAAATGCCTGAATGAGTCTTTTCAAATAAAAGGTAGCAGCCTTGATATTGAGTTCGGGATCGAAAATATCTTGCCGGCTCACGCCCAAAGTCGCAGCCGTAGAAGGCATCAATCCCATAATTCCGGCAGCTCCTGCCCACGATTCATTACCATTCACAAACGTCGATTCCTGATAAGCCACTGCGGCAAGCAGACGCCAGTCGATCCCGTATTCGTCACCATATTTTTTAAAATAGTCGTCGTAAGGTGACAGCTGACCCGGTTTGAAAAATGCAATAGATGCCAAATCGCCGGTCGTCGCAAAATTCTTGGATTCTTCGAAATAGCGCTTTGTAATTCTCCGGTAGGAGGGTTCGGCATTTGCGCGGGCAAACCAGGCGTCGAGCGAGTCGGCCAACACGGGACTATCTTTGCGGACTGCCCATGACGATCGCTGATCGAAACTCACCGGAAGCGATATGTCGATGTTGGAAAAGTATGTTTTGTTTAATCGTGCCAGGTAATCGTCGGCAACTGTGTAAGCGATTTCGCCATACGAAACCATTCTTATCAAATCTTCCACAACCACCGTATCCTTATCTACCTCCACAATGTTGATGCCTCCGCCCAATTCTTCATTAAGATTGACTATGCGGTCGTAATACTTGGTTCGGGAAATGACGGTTACATCTTTACCCACCAGCTGTGTGACATCGGTGAGCAGCGTATCGCCCCTATTGGCTCGTTGTACCAAAACCTGATGCGATATGTGGTTCAATCCACAATAGATAAGCGAATCCTTGAGTCGGTTTTCCACCGGGACATTGTAGGCAATCACGTCTCCCGCACCCTGTAGAAGCATTTCAACCAGCGAAGCTGAATTTTGCGCAAGCACGATGTTCAGTTCCAAATCGTGTTTGTCGCAAAAATCGCAAATCATGTCGTAATGATAGCCCATCGGTTGATCGCGATAAATAAAATAGGATGTGGAGGTATTGAGCGTAAGCACGGTAAGTGTATCTTTCTGGCGAATGATTTCAAAATCGTCGATTGGTTGTTTGCTTTCTCTTTTGCCGCAGGACAAAAGTATGGCAATTAACAAAAAGGGCGGCCAAAAGATGCTGAAAAAATGAGTTCGGTTGATTTTCATTCCGACAGGAAACAGATTGATTTTGGCAAAAGTACATATTTTTTTTGGTTTTCAAATGACGTTTCGATTTTGGCAGCGCTCACCCTTTCGCAAGAAATCATTTGGAGGCTGACGTGCTCTTCGGATATTTCGCAATCCTGTCAAAGAAATCATTGAAAACAAGGTTTCTTTTATCAAATTACATCTTTTTTTTCGTTTTTTATTTCATTTTTTCCAGAATTCAGCTATCTTTGCAACAAAATCATTCTATGATGCCAGCGTTGCATTTCGTATATACCCAATACACTACCTCGATGATGACCCCTTGCGGGGTTATCTAATTTTCTTTTTTTCAAACCTACAGGGGCAATTCACAACGTCCCATTCGCAGGAATCACACCTACGATTCTCACAAACAAAAACATTTCCAAACAACCCAATCACCATTCGCTCTGTAGCGAATGAAACATTGATATCCAAGATGAAAGTAATGAAATTTGGCGGTTCATCCGTCGGTTCTCCCGAATCGATCAAATCGGTAAAGCAGATCGTTGAAGCCGAGGAAGCCCCCGTGATTGTTGTAGTATCGGCACTCGGCGGCGTTACCGACCGACTGCTTCTTTCTGCCGATTTTGCCGTGAAAGGCAATGCAGGATACAAACCCATGCTCGAGGAAATCATCCTCCGACACGAAGAGTTGATCGAGACAACGATAGTGTCGGAGCTCGACAAAGAAGAAGTTCGCCAAAAGACTCAACTTCTCTTTGACGAGTTAAGAAACATTTTGCGCGGGGTGTATCTGATTGGTGATCTGTCGCAAAAGACTTCGGACAAAATAGTAAGTTATGGCGAACGGCTTTCGTCAATTATCGTCAGCAAAGTGATAGACGGCGCCAAACTCTACGACGCCACACAATTTATCAAAACCACAAAACAGTTTGCGCGGCACATGCCCGACTTGGATTTGTCGAACGAACTGATTCGAAAAACCTTTTCGAATGATCCATTCGACAAGGTGGCAGTCGTGCCGGGCTTTATATCGTCGAGCAAGGATAACGGCGACATCACCAATCTGGGTCGAGGCGGATCGGACTACACAGCAGCGATTATTGCAGCAGCGATGGACGCATCGATGCTCGAAATATGGACCGATGTGGACGGCTTTATGACGGCCGATCCCAAAATCATCAATTCGGCTTATGTGATCGAAGAACTTTCGTTCACCGAGGCGATCGAGCTTTCGAATTTCGGGGCAAAAGTGATTTATCCGCCAACGATTTTTCCGGTGTATCACAAAAACATCCCCATTTACGTAAAAAATACGCTTAATCCCACCTCCGAGGGCACTCTGATTCGGCACATCGAACCCACGCCGAACGGGAAAATCATCAAGGGAATTTCGTCCATAAACGATACGGCACTCATTACCATCACCGGCTTGGGAATGGTGGGGGTGATAGGTGTCAATAAACGCATATTCACGGCACTGGCCAATGTAGGCATCAGTGTGTTTCTGGTTTCGCAAGCTTCGTCAGAAAACAGCACATCAATAGGTGTTCGTTCCGTTGATGCGGCTCTTTCACAAAAAGTACTCAACCATGAGTTTGCTCACGAAATAGCTATGGGCAGCATCAACGAAATTCATGTCGAATATGATTTGGCCACCATTGCCATCGTAGGACAAAACATGAAACATGTGCCTGGCATAGCCGGTAAGTTTTTCGAAACGCTCGGACGCAGCGGCATCAACATCGTGGCGCTGGCTCAGGGAGCGGGAGAAACCAATATTTCGTGCGTCATTTCGAAAAACGATTTGCGAAAATCGCTCAACGTCATCCACGATTCGTTTTTCCTTTCTCCTTATCAGGAGATGAACCTTTTCGTAGTCGGAACCGGCACGGTGGGGAGTAAACTACTTGATCAAATCAGGCAGCAACAACAGATTTTGAAAGAGAGGAACAAACTGCGTATCAACATCGTGGGCATTGCCAACGGTCGCAAAGCGCTTTTTTCGAGAGAAGGCATTTCCCTCGAAAACTATATGGACAACCTAATGACGAACGGCGTAAAAAGCTCTCCCAAGCTCATTCGGGATGAGATTCTAAAAATGAAC
>JARKPE010000069.1 GCA_029975415.1 Dysgonamonadaceae bacterium
ATAAGAATTATGAGTGGTAACTATAATAAAAATGTTACCACCGAAATGTCTTAAAGAACACGACTATGACGCTTAACCAATAAAAACCCGGCAACTGAAAGCGAAAAAGCAATCAGATGAGAAATATACATATTGATCCACCCAATCAGAAACGAAAAAACGAAAAGCGGGATGAGACCAAATGCGGGGTTTTTCAATATTTTCTGTAAAATATTCTTCTCCATATCTCCCAAGAATGACATAAACGGGCATACCGCACTTTATAGAAATCAAGTTTAGCAGAAAAGCACGTGAACGTGAAATAGAATGATTTATGCTGTTGTCATTATCTTGCAACTATATAACAACATTACCCTCGTTTTGTTTATTTATAGAATTTGACAAGGGTCTCCATAAATGTTTTAACGCATATAAAAATCCCCAACATAATAAAGAAATATTCATGTCGGGGATTTAAACTGAGACTTAGGTTATCAGGTCAGAGATTTTTCTTGTAAAAATCAATCACTTTTTTGTATAAATAACTTCGTGTATTTCCCCCATAAATGGAATGATTTTTGTCAGGAAATACAAACATTTCAAATTGTTTGTCTGCTGCCACAAGGGCTCGTGCATATTCCATCGTATTCTGAAAATGCACATTATCATCTGCAGTGCCGTGAATCAAAAGCAGATTTCCCTGCAATTGTTTGGCAAGCTTCAATGGAGAACCATTGTCATAGCCCGATTGGTTTTGTTGTGGCGTTCGCATGAATCGTTCGGTGTAAATCGAATCGTAAAAACGCCAATCTGTTACGGCGGCAATTGCCACCCCCGTCTTGAAAACACCGTTGCCTCGACTCATACTCATCAGAACATTGTATCCGCCATAACTCCAGCCCCATATACCTATACGTTTGGCATCCACATAAGGCAATGTTGCAAAATACCGGGCTGCCGCTGCTTGATCATCCGACTCCAAAATACCAAGCTTCATGTAGGTTTTCTTCCGAAACTCTTCGCCACGTGCGCCAGTACCTCGTCCGTCCACGCACGCAACCAAAAACCCTTCATTAAGCAAAGCGTACTCCCAATCGATTCCGAATCGATCGGTAACTTCCTGAGAGTTTGGTCCACTATATTGAACCATAACCAACGGATATTTTTTTGAGGCATCAAAATTCGTCGGCTTCAATATCCATCCGTTCAACTCGGTTACACCATCTGCAGCTGCCACCACAATAAACTCTTTTTGAGGTAATTGGGCTTCGGCAATCTTTTGTGCTGTTGCCTGATTGTCTTCGAGCATGCTAAGCAGCTTGCCGTTGGCATCATGAAGCGATATTTGCACAGGCGTATGAATATCTGAATGACGCAAGACAAAAAATTTCCCGTTATTGCTAAACGTGGCCGAATTATAGCCTTGTCGGGGCGAAAGTTTTATCGGATTGCCCTTTTCCATGTTAACTTTGTAGATATTGCGGCGCAAAGGACTTTCATCGGCAGCTTCATAAAACACATTGTTTGTTTGAGGATCGACAGCCAACAAACGTGTTACATCGAAAGCTCCTTTGGTAAGCTGCTTTTGCAATGCCCCTGTTTTTCCATATAAATAGAGATGGCTATAACCGTCTTTTTCCGAGATGTAAGTAAACCGTCCATTTGCAAAGACGATGGAAGTCAGAAAATCGGAATCGATATAATATTTGTTTTCGTCGCGCAATACAAGTTTGGCAACAGTGGTTCGAGGATTTACAAAATACATATCAAATCGATTTTGATCACGATTTAGCGTCATCACCGCCAACTCGTCCGGACTGTCGGTGAATGCAATTCGGGGAATATACCCATCTTTATCAAGAGGTACTGCCATAGTACGTGTCGTGCGCGCGGCGATGTCGAAAACACGACATTCAACCGTCGAATTCATTTCGCCCGGTTTGGGATATTTATAGGCATAAAAATCGGGATACAGCTTTTCTTCAAACGTTTGAAAACGATATTGCGGAACTTTCGATTCATCTGTACGTACAAAAGCGAGCATTTTATTATCGGGTGAAAATTCCATTAAACGTGTAGTGCCAAACTCCTCTTCATACACCCAATCCGTAGCACCATTAATAATTGAATTGAATTCGCCATCCTTTGTAATTTGCGATTCGGTATCAAAATCAAATTTAGCCAGCCAAATATTGTTATCGCATACGTAAGCGAGCATTTTCCCGTCAGGGGAAAAAGTCGGAATCATTTGTTTATTTTGGTTCTCAGTAAGTTTTCGCACCAGATTTCTTCGCACATCATGATAATAATAAGTTGCCCGAAACGAATGTCTGTAAATCTGTTCGCGATCACGATAGACCAATACCCGATTCTCGTCAGGACTTACAAGAAATCCTTCGAACATGTCAAAAGTGCATTCGCGAGCCTTGTGTGTGTTGAACAACGTATCAACGGCTTTCCCCGTTTGGTACGAAAACTTAATGACTGCCGTTCGATCATCATTCATTTGGTAATAACTCATTCCATCAGCCGACGAAACCATCGGCTTTACACCACGTTCCGAAAATTTACCGTCTAAGATATCCTGTAAAGTGTAATTTTGGGCTGATAATCCACCCAAACAGATACTCAAAAAAATGGGAAGAATTGTCTTTTTCATTCCAAGAATATGTTTTATGTTGCAAATATAACCAATTTGTCCGAACTATTTTTTTATTCCGGCTATCACTTATCACACAACGGAGCTGTTTATAAAGGAAGATTAACATGGTAAAATAGGGTTTAATATTCATTCAAACCATCTACGGCGCTAATACGACTGAAACATGCAACGATCAGGAGATTTCTTTAAAAGTAAAAAATAAGAACAAATAAACCATATTTCGTCCTTTATTCGCAAAAAACAAATTAACAATAGTACATTAAATTGTTTTTTTACAACCAAAAAATTATCATTATCTTTGCGTCGTCATTTCAAATTGTCATTCAAAGGAAAATCAGAATATTCATGATTGAACACGAAGGCATCGTTGAACAAATTAGCGACAATAATCTTACAGTGCGCATTTTGCAGCAATCAGCTTGCGGAACATGCAGTGCAAAAGGTTATTGTTCTGCAGCAGAATCAAAAGAAAAACTTGTTCATATTACAGATTCAACAGGAAAGATTCAGATACATGATAAAGTTACCGTACTTGTTACCGAATCTACAGGCTACAAAGCTGTATTTTGGGCATACATAGCTCCGTTAATTCTTATTCTGTTTACGGTTTTTTTGACTGCAACTGTATGGAAACTCACCGAAATACAGAGCACATTCGTTGCAATTCTCTCTCTCATTCCTTATTATATTTGTCTGTATCTGTTGAAAGACAAAATGACTCGTAACTTCCAATTTACTATAAAAAAAACCAACACAACAAACCCTGCTGAAATATGAATGTAATTTTGACAGCAGTTGCTGTACTATGTATTATAGGGGCAGTAAGTTCTGCGATTTTATACGTCATTAGTCAACGATTCAAAACAATAGAAGATCCACGCATCGAGCAGGTGCTGGAAGCTCTCCCCGCTGCCAATTGCGGAGGGTGCGGATTCCCCGGATGCAACGGTTTTGCTTCTGCTATTGTGAAATCTGACACGATGGATGGTTTTTACTGTCCGGTTGGAGGACAAACAACAATGGATAATATCGCCCGCATTTTGGGGAGAACGGCTGACGTATCGACAAAAAAAATAGCTGTCGTTCGATGCAATGGAACATGCGAACATCGACCCCGAACCAACATTTACGATGGGGCATCCAATTGTGCAATCGCAGCTGCATTATATGGTGGAGATACGGGATGTTCGTTTGGATGTCTTGGGTTGGGAGATTGTGTTGATTCATGTCTTTTCGATGCTATCCATATCAATCCCGAGACCATGCTCCCTGAAGTAGTCGAAGATAAATGCACGGCTTGTGGCGCTTGCGTGAAAGCTTGTCCCAAAAATCTGATAGAGCTGCGCAAACAAGGGCCTAAATCACGACGCATCTATGTAAGCTGCATGAATAAAGATAAAGGAGGTATAGCTCGAAAATCGTGTGAAGTTGCCTGTATCGGATGCAGCAAGTGCCAACAAGTGTGTCCGTTTGACGCGATCACGATCGAAAACAATTTGGCCTATATCATCGACGATAAATGTCGATTATGTCGGAAATGTGTTCCGGTTTGCCCCACAAATTCGATACTGGAACTCAATTTTCCGCCACGAAAAGAGTCTAAAGAAGAAACTGCTAAAGCAGAAGCATAATCTGATAAAAAAACCATAAATATACGGATTTTCTCAAAATTGTTGTTACCGGCATTTTGAGAATATCCACAGAAAATTGTTTTATGTTGAAAACATTTCGAATAGGAGGAATTCATCCGGCCGAAAATAAACTTTCAGCAGGTAAAAAGATTGTAAATGCAGCTCTACCTGCTCAAGTCATGATTCCTCTCGCTCAACACATTGGAGCGCCATGTCAGCCCATTGTAAAAAAGGGAGACAAGGTAAAGGTGGGAACCCTTATCGGCAAAAGTGTAGGATTTGTTTCGGCCAACATACATTCATCGGTTTCGGGCACCGTCAACAAAATCGATAAAGTGATGGATGCCAGCGGATACAAACGCGATGCCGTCATCATAGACGTTGACGGAGATGAATGGGAACCAACGATAGACAAATCCGACACACTGAAAAGAGAGTGTAATTTATCATCTAAAGAAATTATCGAAAAAATTGCAGGGGCCGGAATTGTCGGCATGGGAGGTGCAACCTTTCCAACACATGTCAAACTCACGCCGCCTCCGGGATTAAAGGCCGATACACTTATTATCAACGGAGTGGAGTGCGAACCCTATCTTACCTCCGACCACGAATTAATGTTGGAAAAGGCTGAAGAAATTTTTGTAGGGACAGAGATTCTGATGAAAGCTGTTGATGTAAAGAAAGCAGTTATAGGTATCGAAAACAACAAAAAAGATGCGATAGCAAGATTTACGGAAATTTCTAAATCCTATCCTGGAATCGAAGTTCAACCACTCAAAGTCAAATATCCGCAAGGCGGAGAAAAACAATTGATCGAAGCCATTACCGGCAGACAAGTACCCAGTGGAGCCCTGCCCATATCGGTAGGAGCGATAGTTCAGAACGTGGGAACAACATTTGCGGTGTATGAGGCAGTTCAAAAAAACAAGCCTCTTTTCGAACGTATCGTTACTGTTACCGGAAAAGAGGTCAAAAACCCATGCAATGTACGTGCCAGAATCGGAACTCCCATCAAAAACTTAATCGAGATTGCAGGAGGACTTCCCGATGATACCGGAAAAGTTATCAGTGGTGGGCCCATGATGGGTAAGGCATTACCCAATATCGAAATTCCGGTTGCCAAAGGGTCATCGGGTATTCTTATCATCCCATACTCGGAAGCTAAGCGCAAAGCAATGAAAGATTGCATACGATGCGCCAAATGCATAAATGTATGTCCGATGGGTTTGAATCCCACATTACTTATGGATCTCACCGAATTTCAGATATGGGATAGGGCCGAGAAACAAAAAATAACCGATTGCATAGAATGTGGTTCGTGCAGCTATACATGCCCTGCATATAGACCTTTGCTCGATTATATTCGACTGGGTAAAGGAAAAGTAACCGGAATTGTAAGAGCAAGAAAAAACTAAGAATTTTCGCTGCGACCATATTCATTCCGACAAGACTGAAAACAAATCAAATTACAACAATCGATATCTTCCTCTATTGGGATGTATTTTTATGGAAAATAAATTAATAGTATCTCCCTCACCACACATACACAGTGGTGACAGCATTCCGAAAAACATGTATGGAGTGCTTATAGCACTGATTCCGACATTTTTGTTATCGCTATACGTATTCGGGCTCAATGCACTTATATTAACATTGGCCTCCATATTATTTTGTATGCTGTTCGAGTATTTTATCTCCAGGTTTTTATTAAAAATTGAGCCCACAATAAGTGATGGATCAGCCATCATCACAGGAGTATTGCTCGCCTTCAACGTACCATCCAATCTACCGATATGGATTTTGGCCATTGGAGCATTAGCCGCGATCGGCATAGGAAAAATGTCTTTCGGCGGTTTGGGCAAAAACATCTTCAATCCCGCGCTCGTAGGACGTATATTTTTACTCATTTCGTTTCCGGCGCAAATGACGACCTGGCCGGCACCGGTCTTGGCGTCTGCAACAGATGCCATTTCATCGGCAACCGTACTATCGAGACTCAACTTTGGCAGCGCTCTTCCGACGCTTTCATCCATGTGGGTGGGTACAGAGAGTGGATCGCTGGGTGAAACAAGTGAAATTGCACTGCTGATTGGATTAATCTATATGCTCTGGAAAAAAATCATCACATGGCACATTCCTATCTCCATTTTGATCACCGTTGCTATTTTTACTGCGATCTTATATATTTTTGATCCTCAGCCACTATACAATCCTATCATTCATCTCGCGTCGGGAGGATTAATGTTGGGTGCCATTTTTATGGCAACCGATTATGTAACGTCGCCCCTAACAAAAAAAGGAATGCTTATTTATGGCTTTTTCATCGGAATCATCACGGTATGCATCCGTTTGTGGGGAGCCTACCCTGAAGGAGTTTCGTTTGCGATTGTGCTTATGAACGGATTCACACCACTCATCAATTATTACACAACACCTAAACGTTTTGGGGAGAAACAAAATGGCTAAACTTGAATCGAATTTCAAAAATATGTTTCTGTCACTATTCACAATCTGTCTTGTAGTGGCAGCACTGTTAGCTCAAGTGAATAAAATGACAGCCAAACCCATTGCCGAAGCAAAAGCAATGAAACTCGTGAATGCCATCAGAGAGGTTGTTCCTCCGTTTGACAACGATCCGGTAGCGGAAGCCTATAAAATGCCTGATGGACAAGGAGATTCATTGACGGTTTATCCTGCAAAAAAAGGCGACGAAATCGTAGGTTTTGCGGTCAACAGTAGTTCAAAGAATGGGTTCGGAGGAAATATTCAAATCATGGTAGGATTCGACACCGAGAACAAAATCGTAAACTATTCGGTTCTGCAACATTCCGAAACACCCGGGTTGGGTTCGAAAATGACACAATGGTTCAAAGACACCACAAAACCCAATCAATCCATTATTGGACGAGACTTATCTGCAGGCCAATTAAAAGTATCCAAAGACGGAGGCAATATAGATGCCATTACGGCATCCACTATCACATCCAGAGCTTTTCTGGAAGCTGTGAACAAGGCGTATGCCGTTTATAAAGAAAGCGATGCCGATTCGGACGCAACCAACAAAGAGGAGAAAGGAGAAAGCAAATGAGTAACAATCTGAAAGTTTTGATTAACGGACTAATCAAAGAAAATCCCATTTTTGTTTTGCTACTGGGGATGTGCCCCACACTGGCCACAACCAGCTCAGCCCTCAATGGAATGAGTATGGGATTGGCTACAATGTTCGTGTTGGTATGTTCAAATATCGTAATTTCTCTCATTAAAAATCTGATTCCGGATAAAGTACGTATTCCTGCGTTTATAGTAGTCATAGCCACTTTTGTAACCTTGGTGCAAATGATGATGAATGCATACGTTCCGGCATTAGCCGACAGTTTGGGAATTTTTATTCCGCTGATCGTGGTCAATTGCATTGTTTTGGGTCGTGCAGAGGCGTTTGCTTCAAAAAATGGAGTTTTGTCTTCATTTTTTGATGGATTGGGTATAGGGCTTGGTTTTACCGGTGCACTCACTCTGCTGGGAGCCGTACGCGAACTTCTAGGAACAGGAAAAATATTTTCAATGACTATTTTTCCCGAAAATTTTGGTGCTCTGCTTTTCGTTCTTGCTCCGGGAGCTTTCATTGCGCTGGGTTATATGATCGCCATTTTCAATAAACTTCAGAAAAAAACGAACTAAAAATCGATTGTTATGGAAATCATTGGAATTATTATCGTAGCCATATTGGTGAACAACGTTGTTTTTTCGCAGTTTTTGGGAATATGTCCGTTTATGGGTGTTTCCAAAAAACTGGATACGGCTATCGGAATGGGTGCAGCCGTAACTTTTGTGCTGACGCTCGCCACATTGGTTACATTTCTGATTCAGAAAGGCATTCTGGAACCATTCGGTCTCGAGTACCTTCAAACCATCACCTTCATTCTCGTCATTGCTTCACTGGTTCAGATGGTGGAAATCATCATCAAGAAAATATCGCCCCCCTTATATCAGGCGTTAGGAGTATATTTGCCACTCATTACCACAAACTGCGTTATTTTGGGCGTGGCCATTCTGGTAATTCAGAAAGACTATAACCTTTTGGAATCGATAATTTACGCCGTTTCAACTGCCATCGGATATACAATGGCTCTTATCATCTTCTCGAGCATACGCGAACAGCTTGCGCTGACAAAAATACCAAAAGCCATGCAAGGAGTGCCTATCGCACTCATCACTGCGGGAATACTGGCTATGGCTTTCATGGGTTTCTCGGGCATCGATCAGGTTTTTAAATAAACCAACTCTGTCTTTCATCGGGATCAATTAAAAGCGCTGCAGCCGAAAGTTGCGGCGCTTTTAATTATAACGAACGGGTTATCTTATCGATAGTGTATGTAATAGACCCGGAGCTTTCCGTATTAAACTATTTTGAAAACATTCCGTCTTAACTACAAACAACAAGATGTTTAATCGGATAAAATGTCTCGAAATGAAAACATTAAAATACAAACTGATCGCAGCTCTCGGAAGCATCGCTGTTCCGGTATTGATAGCAGCTTCATCGAATCAAGCATCGGCCCAAGAATACCGATATTACAATAATGGGTATGATAATGCCCTGTATTATAACGACGGATATTACGATACCGGCCTTAACTTTCAGGTATTCTATCGCGAATTATCTCCGTATGGCAAATGGATTCGAACCGCCGAATTTGGTATGGTATGGGTACCAAGAGTAGAACGAGATTTTCATCCCTATGCCACAAATGGCTACTGGACAATGACAAACTATGGCAACACATGGGTTTCTAATTACAGTTGGGGATGGGGGCCATTTCATTATGGCCGTTGGTATTACGATAATTCCTATGGTTGGGCATGGATTCCGGGCTATGAATGGGCACCTGCCTGGGTAGTATGGAGGAGCGGGAGCGGATATTATGGCTGGGCTCCAATGGGTCCAAGAGTAAATGTAAGCATTCATGTGGACATCCCCTCCGTTTTTTGGATTTTTCTGCCCAATCGCTATATGTATCATCCAAGTATGCACCGATACTATAAGCGCTACTCACCTACTATCTTTCATAACACGACATACATTCACAACACCTATATCTACAATAACAGCAGATATTTTTACGGTCCGAGGGCAGAAGAGCATTATAAAGCTACCGGCAAACGAGTAAGCATACGCACCTTAGAGCCATCCACAAAACCCGGACGAAGCTCGGTCAACAGTCGATCGGTAATCGTCTATCGTCCCGAAGCTGCATCTCGATCGAGTAATTCATCGAAAAATAGTTCGAACTCCAATATAAATCGGTCGGAGACAGACCGAAACAGAAACAATGTTTCGACCACGAGAAGTGTATCTGCGGACTCTCCACAAAACGGCAAGAATGCTAATAATTCGATCAATACTAATTCCGGCCGCGTATCGACAAACGCTACCGTCAGAAACACCAATACATCTCAGGACAACAAAAGTCAGGCCAGAGATATGGGAATTCAAAATCGAAGAAGCGATATAAACAATGCGGATCGGATGTCAACGACGAGAAGTACAGAAAAAAGTTCGAACTCAATTAATCGTTCGTCGTCAGAATCGGGAAGCATTAAGAATTCCTCCAAAACCTCATTATCATCCAGTTCAACCCTACAATCACAAAGTCAGAATAAAAGGGATAAAACAGTCGGAAACTCAACGCAACGGTCGAGTTCTCGGCAATCGAATTCGAATTCTAATCGCAACAGCAGCAGATAAAAATATACGGACAAATTGCTTATAACGTTCGACCGAGATGTGTGTTACTAATCGTGAAAGGCCGCCTGTATTTTAGGCAGCCTTTCAACTTTTGAATTCAATTCATTCGTAATTAGCTCTTTGCAATTTGAAATTCCTATTTCTCACTTCTAAACTTCTTCACTTCTTCTTTTAATTATCCATTATTCGTTTGAGTTGTTACTTCGCAAAGCTTACTGCACGCGTTTCGCGAATAACCGTGATTTTGACCTGACCGGGATATGTCATTTCGGTCTGGATTTTGCGTGCAATTTCTGCAGAAAGTTTTTCGGTTTCGGCATCATCTATCTTATCAGCGCCAACGATCACACGCAATTCGCGACCTGCCTGAATGGCATAGGTTTTTATCACTCCGGGATACGACAATGCCAAATTTTCAAGATCGTTCAATCGTTTGATATATGCTTCTACAATTTCGCGGCGAGCGCCCGGACGCGCGCCGGAGATTGCGTCGCAAACCTGAACGATGGGAGAAATGAGCGATGTCATTTCCACTTCGTCGTGATGAGCACCGATAGCATTGCAAATATCGGGTTTTTCCTTGTATTTTTCGGCCAGTTTCATGCCAAGCACTGCGTGTGGAAGCTCGGGCTCATCGTCGGGCACTTTGCCAATATCGTGCAGCAATCCGGCTCGCCTCGCTTTTTTGGGATTCAACCCCAACTCCGAAGCCATGATAGCGCAAAGATTGGCTACTTCTCGAGAATGCTGAAGCAGATTTTGCCCATAGGACGAACGATATTTCATTTTTCCTATCATGCGCACCAGTTCGGGATGCATGCCGTGAACACCGAGATCGATGACGGTACGTTTACCGGTTTCAACGATTTCTTCCTCAATCTGTTTACGCACCTTCGATACCACTTCTTCGATGCGTGCGGGATGAATGCGGCCGTCAGCCACAAGTTGATGTAGCGAAAGCCGTGCTATTTCGCGTCGTACGGGATCGAAACCGGAAATTACAATGGCTTCGGGTGTATCATCCACAACGATTTCTACGCCCGTAGCCGCCTCGAGAGCACGAATGTTGCGCCCTTCCCGACCAATAATACGACCTTTGACCTCATCGGATTCGATATGAAACACGGTGATGGCATTTTCGATGGCCGTTTCGGTTGCAACACGTTGAATAGATTGCACCACAATACGTTTTGCCTCTTTGTTCGCCGTCATTTTGGCTTCGTCCATAATTTCGTTGATATACGATTGAGCCTCAGTCTTGGCTTCATCTTTCAACGATTCAACCAGTCTTTCTTTGGCTTCGGCTGCTGAAAGACCCGAAATGGTCTCGAGCTTTTCAAGCGACTGACGATACAGTTTTTCTATTTCCTGTTTCTTCTTTTCCAAAAGTTCGTGCTGATTGTCAAGGTTCACTTTAAGCTCGTCCAACTCGGTGTTTTTCTTGTTGAGCTCCTCATGACGCTGATTGAGCTGCATTTCACGCTGCTTGAGTCGGTTTTCCACATTTTGAATCTTGGCAAGTCTTGCGTTGGCTTGCTTCTCAACCTCGGCCTTCATCTGAAGTGTTTCTTCCTTGGCCTCCAAAAGCTTATTTTTCTTGATAACTTCTGCATCCTTCTCCGCGTCGCTCAAAATTTTTTTGGCACGCGAGTTAGCCATTTGGCCTGTCAGATACCACGCCACAAGCGCGCCAATGATCAGTCCGGCTATACCTAATCCTATTTCCATAAAAAACTTGTTTAAATATAATTGATTAACATCTTTTGCATCGGGCAATACTTATCCTGCCTCACAGCAAAAAGAATTTCTTCCTATACGATTCTTTTCGAACGATTTATTTTATTTGCGATATAAAAAAACACTTTTTCTGCATTGAACGCTTTCAATGTCAAAAAAAGTGCGTTTTCGACTGCCGAACACAAGAAAAAAAATAAATGAATATCTATTTTTTCAAATACTTATCCAATTCTTCGATGAGTCCGACAATTTTTTTTTCCATGGGAGCTGTATCACTCTTACCCTCGAGCGTAAAATTCTCTACCAATGCCTGAATTGTGGTCATAGCCATAAAATCTTGCGCATTAAGATCCGAATTTTCGCCACCGAAGGCCACACGATATTGATTGATTTTGTTATTTATTTTTTTTTCGGCACTACGAAAAGCCTCCTCCTGCGATCGATCGATTTTAAGAGGATATTTTCGGCCATCAATCTTTAGCGTTACTAACAATTTGTCGTCGCCCATGACATAAATTCTATTGGTTGTCTATTTCAATAAATTTATGCATTTATCTACTTCTCGCACTAATTTCGACAATTTTGTCCTGGCATCGTCCACATTTACCGAAGCGGCGGTAATGGTTCGGGCCAATTTCAAATTATCGTATTTTGTTTTCAATTGTTTCAGCTCGATATTCAGGGAATCTATTTCCTGCTGTTTCGACTGAATTTCGGCCTTCAAACGAATGTTTTCATCTTTGAGAGAGTCACATAACAACATCAACTGTTTTATGCGTACTTCCAAATCAATCAGCAACTTATCCTGATATTCGGCCATGAGAAAACAAAATTTCACACAAATATACGTATTAAAAAGAAACAGGCCACACATTTTGACGTTATTTTTCGTTTATTCATCATTTTAGATGCCAATACGTATAAATTGGTTGAGATTTCGTATTTTTGAAAGCAGATTATAGCATCCATCGCATGGAACAAAAAAACGAAATCATCATCGAAATTGCCGACGAATTTTCTAAATCGTGTCCCGATTACCATTGCATTGCAATTGAGTGCGAAGTAACAAACACACTCCATGACGATAAGTTGTGGAGAGAAATAGAGGACGTCTCCTCTCGTTTAAGATCGACTTTAGCTCTCGAAGCAATCAACAAACAACCCAACATACACGCCACTCGCATGGTTTACAAGGCTCTGGGCAAAGATCCCAACCGATATCGACCTTCAGCCGAAGCTTTGATGCGAAGGGTTGTGAAAGGCGAAGAACTTTACCGGATCAATACGCCGGTAGATTTGATCAACCTGATTTCGCTGAAAAGCGGTTTTTCAATCGGCGGATTCGATAGGAACAAAATTGTGGGAGACAAGCTTACATTGGGCATCGGTCGAGCCGGCGAGAAATTTGAAGGGATTGGGCGCGGACCGCTCAACATCGAGGGACTGCCCGTGTTTCGCGACGAAGCGGGAGCAATCGGTACGCCGACAAGCGACGAAGAACGCACGAAAATAGATACCGGCACAAAAAAACTGCTGCTGATTATTCACGATTTCGGGAACAGTTCCGACCTACTCCCAACAGCCGAACTTGCCGAAGAAAAATTGAGAGAATATGCCGGAGCAAGTGATTTGAAGCGACTTTTTAACACACATTTTTCAGGATTCAAGGCTACGAAATAAAGATATAGCTTCGAAATATAAAAAAGAAGTGTAATGATAGCATGTGGTGGCCATCATGACGTCAACTGAAAATAGACTCGGACAGTCGTTCATATTTTTGTAATCCAAAATGGCATATCAGGCTGATCGCAAAACAATGCGGAAGGTTGTACCCTTACCGATTTCGGAAGCTTTTACGAATATTTTTCCGCGATGATATTGCTCTACTATGCGCTTGGCAAGCGAAAGGCCAAGTCCCCATCCTCGTTGTTTGGTGGTGAATCCGGGCGAAAAAACGGTTTTTTGCTTCGATCGCGGAATGCCTTTTCCCGTATCCGAGATGTCGAGAAAAATGAACTTCCCTTTTTGTTCAAGAGTAAACGTAATGCGACCTTGTCCTTCCATGGCATCCACTGCGTTTTTGACAATATTCTCAATCACCCAGGCGAAGAGTGATGCATTGAGCGGCGACAAAACGGGACTTTCCGGAAAATCGTATTCGATTGAAACTTTCTGCGAAATCCGATTTTGCAAATAACTCACGGAATCCGTTACCACACGCTGAACCGATGTGGGATGCAAATCGGGATTCGACCCGATTTTCGAAAATCGTTCTGCAATCCTATTAAGTCGCTCTACATCTTTTTCAATCTCGCCGGCGAGCGATTCGTCTATTCCCGATTTCAGCTTCAAATATTCCGTCCATGCCAACAGTGAGGAAATGGGCGTGCCCAACTGATGAGCCGTTTCCTTCGACAAACCCATCCATACTTTGTTTTGCTCGGCACGTTGTGAACTGTAGAGCCCGAAAAAAGCCAGTGCAACGAATATGGCAATCACCAACAGCTGAATGTAGGGAAAAATATGCAATCGTTTCAACAAAGTCGAATCGTCGTAATACAACGATTGATTCAACTCATCCATCCTGATGGGATCGTGTTTTTTGGCAAATTCATCTTTTTTTTTCTGCAAAAAATGCCGGTAGTCATCCTTCGGAACGGCAATATTATTCGATGAAAGTTTTCCGGTGCTTTCGTCGAACAAAATAACAGGGATCGTCGTATTGGTTTGCAGCACTTTCAGGACGAGCGCCATATCGGAGCTTTCCTCACTTTTGGCGAGCAACTCGGCAGCCGTAGCCCAAATTTCCATTTTGTTGCGCTCCTCGCGGGCCAAATCCTTCACCAGGTGATTCGAAATCACCAGCGAGGCAAGAACTATCAGGACAGAGACAGCAGTAAAAAAGACGGGGAAAAAACGTTGCGACTGAAACATAGCGACAAAAAAGAATGAATATCGAACCTTCATCCCGTAAAACGGAAAGAAAGCCGTTTTATTTCGAAGGCCTCAAAAAATCGGGTAACGCACCGGGTAAATATCCGCTTCTGATTCTCCATTCATTCGGATAAAGGTTATTGGCACGATTCCCTATATTTTTTACAAACCCGATCGGTTCGTTTTTGCAGGTAAGAAGCACAATCCCCAAAGGAACGTCTGCAAGATGTATGGCTTCACCCCGAAGGTAAGCAACAGCATCCGACAACGACACTTCGCATCGCGTAAAAGAAGTTTCGTCAAGAAACACACTCAACGCCAAAGCGGGCGAAGGAACGAAATCTTTTCCCTTTTGCTGCCCCATCTCGATTCCGGCGACGGCCACTTTGAATGACTCTATCAAATACGGCATTTCATCCACATGACCAGTCGGCAACGCTACAACGGACTGATTCATCTGAAAGAAATCGAACCTCTCGGACGATTTCAACATCGGTCTCACCAATGAGTCGTCTTTTAAAGGAATAAAAGATTTCTTTTTCGCCGGTCGGTGATCGCGACGCGATTCAGCGGATTCGTTGACCGATTTTCGCAACACCGCTGCAAAAAAACCTTCGCCCGAAGTTTTGTGCGGGAAAAATCGATAGCCAATCACCCTTTCGTCGAACGACGGCGAAATGTTCCATTCAGGTTTGATTGGAATTTCAACAAAATCGGCTCCCAATTCAGAAGCAAACCAAAGAGCGTTATCTTCATCTTCGTTCAAATTATAGGTGCAGGTACTGTAAACAAGAATGCCGCCGGGCTTGAGCGACGGCCATGCATCGCGAACGATCTCCTTTTGTCGGGCGGCACACATCTTCACATTGGCCAGCGACCACTCGAGAATGGCCGTTTCGTCCTTGCGAAACATGCCTTCGCCCGAACATGGTGCATCTACCAATATCAAATCGAAAAATGAACGTAATCTGCCAATATCTGCAGGGGTATTGTTCGTAACGACTACATCTGGAATGCCGGACTTGATGATCGTTTCGGCCAATATGTTCGACCGTTGACGGACGATTTCGTTGCTAACCAGCAAACTCCCTTCGGGAAGCGAGGAAAGCAACGCCAACGACTTGCCACCCGGTGCAGCACACAAATCAAGGCAAATGGCCGGTTTGTCGATCACGTTCCTCACCATATGTTCGATGAACATCGAAGCAGCCTCCTGCACATAATAATAACCGGCATGAAACAGCGGATCAAACGTGAATGCGGGACGGTTATGAAGTATATATCCCCATTGCGACCACGCAACCGGATCAACGGGTTCGGAAAATTCCATCGGGTTTCGCGCCGCTTTAGCAGGATTGAGGCGTATGCTCGTCGGAGCGTCCTTTCGCAGCGATGCGAGAAACGGTTCTGTTTCATTTTTCAGCAAGGACGATATGCCGACGACAAATTCCGGAGGCAACTGCATAATCGGATATTTTGTTGCAAATATACGAAAAGCAGCGAAATTATGCATTGTGCATTATCCATTGATTCTTGGGGCTTTGCCCCAAACCCCACATGCTTTTTTGCCTTGATGCAAAAAAGTATGCAAAAAAGATCAAGACTGCATCTCCTCATCGACCCGACAGCTGCTTGTTCGCTAAAAGACAAATAACTCACCGCCTTGCGGCGGCTCAAACAGCTTGTCTTTTGCCTGACGGCACGCTCGCTGCGCAGATCGGGTGCCCCGATGATGAGATGAGGTCGGGGAAATAATTGTTAATTGATAATTGATAATTGACAATTGAGAATTGAGAATTGAGAATTTAAGAAAGAAGTGGAGAAGTTGGAAATGAAGAAATATCATAACCCCTGTGCTGCCTGACGGCAGCACTTGTCCCCTTATCTTAAGGGGACAGTTATATGGCAAGTGTGATCCGACTCCCCTCTTAAGATAAGAGGGGTACCGCCGAAGGCGGGGAGGTGTCATGAATTAATTCACAATTGACAAATAATAATGGATAATATAGGAGAAATAGGAAGTAGAGAAATAGGAATTTTAAATTACGAATTTTCGTTTTGTTTGTTCTTTTTTGCCGGTGTGGATATTCATCTGTGCAACTGTAGTACTTTTATTTGCCACGAAGGCGCAAAGACGCGAAGTCCTCGGATTATCGGAATTCATCAGTAAAGCGATCAATCTTTCAGATAGTAATTAATAGTACTTACTACTCTGACATTTTTGACATAAGGCGTATTGGCATCGCGATCGGTGACGGTGAACTGTCCCTGATTGGCGCTTTGGATTTTGCCCAACTTACTTTCAGAGTCTTTGGCAAATTTTTCGGCAGCAACACGCGCATTTTTTGTGGCTTCTTCAATCATCGAAGGTTTAATATCGTTGAGCTTTGTAAACAGAAATTGCACCTGATACTGATAATCCTGTCCGGTTACGGCAATCCCCTGCTTCAGCAATTCTCCCTGTTCACTCATCAATTCTCGGACCAGATCGACGTTGTCGGACATTACCGTTACAACCGACGTGATATTATAACGGAACGGGGATGGATTCACATTATATCGCTCTGCCTGCATATCCACAACCTGAGGTGCCGAAATGCCGATCTCTTCATCTGCGATGCCCTTACTCTTCAAAAACGAAACAATAGCCCGATTTTTTGTTTTCAAATTGTCGTAAAGCATCGGCAGATCGTTACCGACTTCCTTAAAGGGAAGAGGCCAGATGACTTTATCGGCCGGAACTTCTCTTTCGGCAAGTCCTTTTACCGAAATAGTACGATCGCGCTGCGAAAATATTTTAATGCCGCTTCTGACGGCAAGCCCCAGCGAAAGCAATCCAACAGCAATAATTATCGATCCTAAAATTCTGTTTTTCATAATGTTGAATATTTTTGTAAAGTAAGACACATTTTAAAGTTGAAAAACAAAGATAAGCAATCATAGGCAACAAACAACGTTTTCGCAAGTTGAAAGGGAAAAGTTTTTCGCAAGAAAAAATCGAATCAGCCAAATGCCTCGATCGCTTTATTGGCAAATCGGGGAATTTTGAAAAGAAGTGCGCCTACCGAAAAAATCAACGATCGGGCATTACCCGCATCAATCATCATTTGTATGAGGCGATCGTGTTTCTGCTTAGTCTCCAGTACTTCAGGAATTTTGACAGGCTCGAAATCGGTATTTAAAATCATTTTTGCGACTTCTTCGCCCGAAACCAGCGCTTGATAAATACCTTCGCCCGTGAACGACGAAAGCAAACCTGCCGCATCGCCGGCAAGATAAATATTTCCGAATCGAATTCCCTCATATCCCGAATCCATCGGAAACGATTCGTATCGGCCATTACGAACATCGATATGCCTGTCGGACAGCCATCGTTGAAAATTCCGCTTCAAATCGGCAGGAGCGATGACATCGCGAAATGCGCCACACCCGATCGAAACATATCGACGATGTGGAAAAATCCACGCATACCATGCTGCAAAATATTTGGGCCGGAAAAAAAATTCGAAATCGCGATACCTTTCGGTAGGGATAATATATTGAATTCCAATTCCTCTATTTCGGGGAGGAAAGCCCAAAAAACGCTTTACAAAAGAATTGGATCCATCGGCGCCCACCAGAAAAGAATAACCGATCGGTTGTTCATCTACAACAACCGCATCGTTTAAGATTTCGAAAACGCGAGCATTGGTCCGCACTTCAATATTCGAAAACTGCTTGAGCTTTTGCAGTTGCCATTGTCCCAATTCGCGGCGATCGATCGTAAATGCAAAATCATTCCCCGTTTTGATGGTTGTGGACAAACAATTGACATGCAATTTCATTTTGTTGTAACGAAATTCGATCAGCTCATCCGGCAAGTCGAGATAAGCCAAGTCTTTTCCGGTGAGCCCACCGGCACAGACTTTTGGCCCGATCTCAGAATTTTTTTAAAGCAACAAAACACGTAACGACGAGTTGCCGAGCGTTTCGGCACATTTCAAACCGGCCGGGCCGGCACCAATAATAATCACGTCAAACTTTTCCATCACTCAACATTCGGATTGGCAAATATATTCGATC
>JARKPE010000072.1 GCA_029975415.1 Dysgonamonadaceae bacterium
AAAGCTATGGCATAGTGCAGAACAATTGAAAACGGGTGAAAAAATATCGTTGAAAATAACGTTGCATCAAAGTACCAATTCGTTAAAAAGCCTATCGAACGTAGCATTCAAATCGTTCGATTTGCCAGGATGAGCCGACGATGATTGTATCACGGTACTTCGCACTGCCGTCAGCCAACGAAAACGTTCCGACAAATCGAGTGCGGCGATCGGACCCGCTTGTCGATTTCCCAAAGAAATATCCTTCATATTGGCGAGCATTGCAATCACTTCATCGTATTCAGGACCTGACATACAAATCGATTTGTATTTTTCGACACATAAACGGTATTCCATCCGGATATATCGAGCTTTTTTGGAATACATGATCAGTCCAATGTTTATAAATTCTTCGCGCTCAATATTCGGAACAAACCGAATCATGGCATACTGAAAGATATTCAAGTCGTTAGCAGACATTTTTGGCAACGTTTACGAAGTTTGAAGAATGAGCAAATCGCGTCTTGAGAAAAGCAAAATATCTTTCTCTAATTTCGTCAGGTGATTCGGTAGAACCATTCCAATGAAGCCAATCGTCAGGAATAATGCGCACAATTTCTCCAAAAAAATCGTCCGAAAGCATTTCATGAGCAAAAGCATCCACCTCATCGAGCATTGTTGCTTGTGGCAACAAAATGTGATCCTTAATATAAGGAAATGGATTGAGCGCCTGTTTTTCGAAATCCTTCCACGAATGATGAAAGTAAAACGAATCGCCATTGTCGATGATCCATAATTCTTTGTGCCATAATAAAAGATTGGGATTTTTAACCGTTCGGTCAACATTTGTGGTAAAAGCATCGAACCATACGATTTTAGATGCAAGCAAAGGATCTATTTTTACAGTCGGCTCGTATGGCAAAGCTCCAGACAAAAAATGCATTCCCAAATTCAGACCTTCACTCGCTCTGAGTAAATCTTGAATTTCCTCATCGCCTTCAGACTTACCAAAATCGCCATCGAGATAGGCAAACACCAGTTCCGGCAATTGCAATCTGAGGCGTGACGCGATTAAGCCGCTCAATAGTTCGGAAATCAACATTTTCACACCGTGTCCTGCACCTCGAAATTTGAGTACATATTTAAATCCGTCGTCTGCTTCAACCAATGCCGGCAAAGAACCTCCTTCGCGCAATGGAACAACATAACGCAAAACATGAATCCTTCGCAGTGAAATGTCTTTTTCAGTCATTTGAAAAGTTTCATTGATTGTAAGTTGATTATTTTGAGAACTCAGGAACATCGAATCACTTTTTACTATCAGAATCTTGCATCACATAAGAATACAAACTCCAGTAAATTCGTTTCGTCTCGTAAATCGTTATATTCTAATGTTACCTTCTTTACTTTATTTCGACCTTTACAGGCGTGTCAATTGTTTGCGTTATTTATCGGGATACATAGAATCCCACCAACGCGGATCGTTTTTGAGCCATTTGTTGAACCAGGCATAGATTGCATGATTCCATGCAATGCGTTTTTGGTAGTCATAAATAGCATGATTTTCACCCTCAACCTGGATAAATTCCACAGGTTTTCCGAGCAATTTCAATGCAGTGAACATTTGAATACTCTCTCCGATAGGCACATTGGTATCAGCAGTACCATGTAGCAATAAAAGAGGTGTGTTTATCTTATCGGCATGAAAAAGTGGACTTTGATCCACATACAGTTGTGGATTGTTCCAAGGAAAGCTGCCTGCACTAGCCCCTGCACTATACGTATATCCCCAATAGCCTTCGCCCCAATAGCTGGTTATATTACTAATACCTGCATGGGACACGGCCGAAGCAAACAAGTCTGTTTGAGTCAGTAAGTATTGAGTCATGAATCCGCCATACGACGCACCGATATTTCCTATTTTTGTACTGTCCACAAAGGAATGCTCTGCGGCAAATTTCTTCGTTCCCTCAATAATTTCTTGGGCAGTTTGTTTTCCCCATGCATTAACGTGACGTGCCGAAAATTCCTGACCATAGCCGGTAGTACCACTCGGTTGAAGCGTATATACTACATAATCTTGAGCTGCATACACGTGCAATGGGTAAGTGCTTTCGAAAGTACGTTGCGTAGGGCTTGTACCACCATAGTAATAAACGATGAGTGGATATTTTTTTGCAGGATCGAAATGAGGTGGCAGATAATATCGCCCTTCGATCATGTCGCCGAAAGAGCTGGTAAAATTCCAATCCTTCACCTCTCCCAATTCCAGTTTTTCGAGTCTTTCTGCATAAGGATCACACAGCAAGGTAGATTTCATTGTTTTTAGATTGAAAAGATATGCTCGATTCGAGTTCGAAACGCTGACACCGGTATATGTAGCCCACTCTCCATTTCGAGCAATATCAAAAGAACGAATCACATCCTCCTGCAAAGGCAATTTCTCGAATTTTTTCGTTTTGACGGAGTATCGGTACATGTTTTCGCGATCTCCATCCTGCGTACGATAATAGATAAATCCATCCTTGTAGTTCCATTGTTGTGAATCAATGGTAGGATCAAAGTTTTTAGTAACAGGTTCGATATGTCGAGTTGTCAAATCCATTATAAAAGATTGCGTATCGTAGCTGTTGGCTATCTGTTCGGAACTAATATTTAGCCCGATACCACCGAAAGCCTCCGGTGCACCGTGTATGAGTAATTGCCTACCCTCAGGCGAAAATTGAGCCGAGTAAGCAAACGGTTCATCCTTCCAAATCGTATCGAGATGCATCGTTTGCAAGTCAAGCAAATACATTGATGTTTTGCTGAAAGGACGCTGACTTAAATCTTCTTCTGAAACAGAAAACAATAATTTGCGAACATCGCTAGTGATATCGTTGAGCGAAGCCGTTTTTTGCCCGAAAGTCAATTGTTGCGACAATCCGGAATCGAAAAAATGCCTATATATATAATAGCGATCACGATATCCGGGCTGTCGGTCTTCGGGTGATAGCAGTCGTTTGAGTCCGGATGGATTGCTTATGATTTGTGATTTTTTGGTGGAATAGAACATCGATTTTTCGTCAGGTGCTATGTTAAATTTTTCTTTCGGCAAATTCTCGGCGAGGATTTTTGTCTGTTGAGTCAATGGATTTAATGTAAAGAGCGTTCGTCCATTCTCATTGTCGGCGACATAATGCAACAGATCAGATTTGGGCATCCAGCCAAGTTGTTCTCGAACCGAATTTTCCGAAAAAATAATGCGCTTTTGAAGTGCATCATACACCTCGACAGATTGCATACGATTACCTCCCGGCAATGTTTCGGAGTAGTTCAACAATACAAAGCGTCCGCTCGGTGAGATTTCAGACGAGCTGACTCGTTTTCCGTCGAGAATATCCTCAATTGTGATGCGTCGGTGTTCCTCCATTCCAAAAGTGTAGGTAAGCAAAGAATCTTCTTTGTCGGGTTTCAATTCGATTTTAAGAGAAGGATCGAGTTTATCGCTTGCCGATGTAAGCATTTTTACGACGATGCGATTACCATTCGTAAACCCATTTAGCCACACATCCACCGAACCCGCTTGATGCAAACTGTCATTGCGTTGCGTCTTACTGCCACGTCTGTCGTTATTGACATATAACTCGAGCATATTAGGAGAAGTTATAGTCAGTTTGCCTTTGCCATAACCACTTCCCGAAACAAAAAACGAAACAAGATAAAAAGCCTTCCATTTGTCCGGTTTTTTCAGATAAAAATTACCGGTAGAGTCCGGCACTAATTCCGTCGAAAAACGACTGATAGGCGGCAGCGCTAATGGAAAAGCCAATAAAGATTCATCGGTAAACTTTTTTTGGTTGATATCCACACTATCGAGCATAATCGGCTCCTCTACCGGTACAGGGCCCAACATGCATACCATATTCGGAGTAAATATCTGCTGGGCAAAAATTGCATTATTCACACTGATGATTCCTAATATCAATATACAAGCGCTGCAAATTCTTCTCATTATCTGTCTATTTTTTTTTAGAATTTGTGATCAAAACTGTAGTCGTTCTCCATTTACTCTTCTATCCACACAAAACAATCACCAAAATTTGGTTTAACAGGAACATCGCGTTCGAAAAGGGCATATATCGAAGATCCAGAACCTGACATCGACGCATATATTGCACCCATATCGTAAAGCTTTTGCTTAACAGCTCCGATAACCGGATATTTATCCAGAATTGGAGGTTCAAAATCGTTCTTCATCAGCCTTTTCCATTCCGTTACAGGTTGTTTTACGATTTCGCGAAGCGAGATTCCCGGAACGTGAGGCTTTACCATCGCATAGGCTTCGCGGGTGGAAACCCCAAAAGGAGGCTTTACAACCACTATACGATATTGGCTTAAATCCAGATCTATTTCTTCGATTTGGTCACCAACACCGGTAGCCAATGCAGAGCGGTTATTCACAAAAAACGAACAGTCCGCACCTAACTGTCGTGCAAAAGCAAGCAGTTGTTCATGCGTGTAATCCAATCCAAATGTTTTGTTAAGCAATGTCAACATGAAAGCACCGTCAGCCGATCCGCCCCCCAATCCTGCTCCGAATGGAATCTTTTTCAGCAAATAAATATCGATGTTCGGTATTGGTTTTTGTGATTTGATCAGATGAAGAGCTTTCACCACAAGGTTGTCCTCGGGATTGGAATCGACAAGAATACCAGAAGCAAAAAAACGGTATGGCTGCTCAACATCTGAAGGGATAATTTCAAGTGCATCTCTCATTCCTATAGGATAGAAAATGGTCTCAATATTATGATAGCCATCCGTCCGTTTAGAAATAACTTGAAGACCTAAATTGATTTTTGCATTTGGAAAACAGATCATCAACAGTGGGTTTTCCGCAAAGATAAAGAAAAACGATTAAAAAGATGTCTAAAAAAGTTTGGAAAATAACAAGAAGCCCGAAAGGTTAAACCAAAAATGTAGTTGCCATCTTATAGTCTATCCGATTCAAATGTAACAACGAATAATCCCGAGACAAAACTCGAGGTATTCTTTTAATTAAAAAGTATCGGCCAACATCTTTCTTAATAAGACGTCCCATCAATTGTTACATTTTTTGCCGTTTTCATCCCGACAGTGCCGTAATAAGTATCTATGTCTCCTTTAATTAGTATTACTTTATTCAAATTTTCGGGATGTGTCTGCAAATTAAGGACGTCTCTGATAACACTTCCGGTGCTTAAACTTACCGGAAAAGTCTTAGCCGGATCGGTTTCAGTCGTGGATGCTGCAAGTGCAATATTCGTATTTCTTGTCACACTATCTGCATTATTTACGAAAAAGGAATAACTGGTTCCAGAATAATAACCGACAATATATCCTTTCACCCAAACATCTTTTTCGCCCATATTTACCTTTGCCTCTCCTATTGTGTATGGATTCTCGCTACTCCCTGCATAAGGAAAACTGTCTTGATTTATAATTGCAGTTTCAACCGGGGCATTAGTCCAGTTTGTTATCTCTGAACCGGTCATCGTTGCGATAGCTCCTATCATGGGATGAAGTTCAATATTGAAAGTATATTTGGTGGATTTGTCAAATGACGATAGGTTTGTAATGGTGGTTAGAGGAATTGTATAACTATCTTCTCCGACGACAAATATTAAAGTTTTATCCGATAAATCGGTCGAAGGCATCAAAATTGCTTCGGCAGACGATCCGTCGGCACTCATTTTCAGAGCTATACTTCCGATTGTTTGGGGCGCACCAAGCGAACCATCAATCAAAGAAAAAGATGCTGTGATACCCACATTAGCAATTTTCACTCTCAGCCCGCTCAAACTGTAATCGGATTTATTGCTTGTGATATTTAGCACAATCTTCGAAAGCTGATGAATGAAATTTAAATTTACCGATGGATTTGACGTCGTTATCTCTTTTGCATTGTCTGAATACAACAAATCGATATCTGTTTGTTTACTTTGATCAGATAAATTAACTGGATAAGAATATGACGAAATGGTAGTCTTTTGAGGGTAATAAGCTATAAAATCAACTTTTGTACCTGTGTATGGAAGAGTTATCGCTTTTGTAGGATCAGACGATTCAAAAGTTCCCGATCCGTTACTCGTGGTGTATTTCACATTTTGTGCCAACGCACTTGAGCTAAGTGAATTTGTCGATTTTTTCATGTAAATACCAATCGCATCGCCGACTGCCCATGAGTTATCAGCTGCACGTGTGAACACGTTCTGAATAGAAGCATTTACTTCGATTGTTTTCTCGAAATGACCTGGATTGGGGGTTTCTTGGTAGCAAGAATAAAGCACCCCCACTGTTAATCCGCAGATCAACAGGTTTTTAGATTTCATTGATAACATACTGCTAAAAATATTTACTTAAAAGATACAATTTAAAAGGCTACGATTTATTCGTGTTTTCATCAGAATCGTCATCGAATCTTGATTTGATCAACCTCGACACACAAAAGTAATGATTTGTTCAGATAAAAGTAACGCATTTTGAAAAAAATCATCAATTAGCGGCGATTTCGAAGCTATTCTCTCCGCGTTAGGGATATACAATTAAAAATTATCTTGTAAATTTGGGCATATTTAAACATTACAATCCATCTGTCATGAAAAAGATTATTTGTTACTCGTTTCTCTTGTGGTCTGTTGCATTTCAAGTATTTGCACAGCAGTATGACAATTCGTTGGGAGTTTTTCAGTCCAATTGCGACGTGGGTAACGTACAACTTTCGGGAACAACAATTTACGATTTCGAGAAACAAATCTACACACTTGAAGGTTCCGGTACGAATATATGGTTCGATCAGGATGAATTTCAGTATGCATGGAAAAAAATCAAGGGAGATTTTATTCTCACAGCCCAAGTGGAATTTGCCGGTGAAGGAATCGATCCTCACCGAAAATTAGGGTGGATGGTCAGAGAATCACTTGATACGTCTTCGCCACACGTCAGTGCGGTTGTTCACGGCGACGGACTAACATCGTTTCAATATCGACAAATCATGGGCGAAAATATGTCCGAAAAAAAATTGGGTATTCGGGCACCAAACGTAGTCCAGTTAATGCGTCGAGGAAATATTTATACCATGTCCGTTGCTCAATTCGGCGACACATTCATTTCCGAACAAATAGGTTTTTGCGGCATTTCCGACGAAGCATACGTCGGCATTTTTATTTGTTCGCACAATCCCAACGTGAAAGAAAAAGCCATTTTCAAGAATGTCCGTATTGAGATTCCCGCTACCGATACAATGGTGATGTATCGCGACTTCTTAGGCAGCAATCTCGAAACATTGGATGTTTTTTCAGGGGAAAGATATATTTTAAAACAATTTCCGAATTCGATCCAGGCCCCGAATTGGACTCCGGACAACAAATTTCTCGTTTACAACAGCGAAGGACTACTTTATACCTACGATCTTGCATCCGGGAAAATCAAGCAATTGAATACCGGCAGTGCCACAGGAAACAATAATGATCATGCTTTGACTTTCGATGGCCAATTTATAGGCATAAGTAGCAATCACGATCCGGCCGACAAAGGCCAATCAGCCGTGTATTATCTTCCGATAACAGGTGGCGAGCCCGTAAAAGTTACCAAAAATACGCCATCATATTTTCATGGTTGGTCTCCCGACGGCAAGGAAATGGCATTTATCGGACAACGCAATGGGAATTTCGATGTATATAAAATATCACGCGAAGGCGGCGAAGAAATTAGACTGACAACTGCCGAAGGTTTGGACGACGGGTCCGAATATACTCCTGATGGCAACTATATTTATTCCAATTCGGTACGAACCGGAACCATGCAAATTTGGCGCATGAAACCTGATGGATCGAATCAGGAGCAGGTAACGCACGACCAGTTAAACAATTGGTTCCCACATGTTTCTCCCGATGGCAAATGGATTGTTTTTATCACCTTTGGCAATGATGTCGATCCAGCTGATCACCCGTTCTACAAACAGGTGTATTTGCGTATGATGCCTGTTTCGGGCGGAAAACCTAAAGTTATAGCTTATTTGTATGGAGGACAGGGTACAATTAACGTTCCTTCGTGGTCGCCTGACAGTCGGAAAATAGCTTTTGTAAGCAATTCGGGAGGTATCGAATAGAATTTTAGCGTGTCGAAAAAAGTTAAAAAAACGAGCCCACCGTTTTGGAGAACTCGCTTAAATATGAAATAATCGTCTGCCTGTAAACTGCTATTGATTATCCTCTTTCGGATTTTCCGCTTTGGGTGGACGCGGAAGCAATACTTTATGAGATAATTTGAATTTTCCGGTACGAGGATCAATATCCATTAATTTCACACTGATTGTATCGCCTTCCCTGATGCCGGTATCTTCAACTTTTTCGAAACGTTTCCAATCGATTTCAGAAATATGCAGCAATCCGTCCTTTCCGGGAAGAAATTCGCAAAACAATCCGTAGGGCATAACCGAACGTACTGTAGCCTGGTATATTTCACCTACTTCGGGCACAGCAACAATTCCTTTAATCTTGCGCATGGCGGCATCAATGGAATCCTTATTAGAAGCCGAAACCTCAACACGCCCTTTTCCATCTACTTCTTCGATAGTAATCACTGCGCCGGTTTCTTCCTGAATTCCCTGTATGATTTTTCCTCCAGGGCCAATCACTGCCCCTATGAAATCTTTTGGGATTATAATCACTTCAATTCGCGGAGCATGAGGTTTAAAATCAGCACGAGGTTCAGATAAGCACTCCATCATTTTGCTCATGATATGTTCGCGACCGGCTTTAGCCTGAGCCAATGCTTTTTCGAGAATCTCATACGAGAGCCCGTCAACCTTGATATCCATTTGTGTAGCAGTAATACCGTCTTTGGTTCCGCACACTTTGAAATCCATATCGCCCAAATGGTCTTCGTCGCCGAGAATATCCGAAAGAACTGCATAATTTTGTCCCTTATTTTCGGAGATAAGACCCATAGCAATACCGGCCACAGGCTTTTTTATTGCTACGCCGGCATCCATTAAAGCAAGTGTTCCGGCACAAACTGTTGCCATAGACGATGACCCGTTGGATTCAAGAATATCCGAAACAACGCGAACAACATAGGGATAATCTTTCGGGATCATCCGTTTGAGTGCCCTATGGGCTAAGTTCCCGTGACCAATTTCACGTCGGCCAGTCGCACGCCAAGGGCGAGCTTCACCTGTGGAAAAAGGCGGAAAATTATAATGAAGCAGAAATCGATCGGTACCCTGCATCAACACTTCATCGATAATTTTCTCGTCAAGTTTGGTGCCCAGTGTTACGGTTGTAAGCGATTGAGTTTCACCACGGGTGAAAATTGCTGAACCATGAGTACCCGGCAAATAGTCAACCTCACACCAAATCGGACGTATTTCGGTAGTTGTCCGTCCATCAAGACGTTTACCCTCATCAAGTATGCAGCGGCGCATGGCCTCTTTCTCGACTTCGTGGTAATAGCGGGCTACCAAAGGAGCTTTCTCTTCACGTTGCTCCTCAGGAATAGTTTCCAAAAATTCCTGTTGAATCGCCTCGAAAGCCTCTGTACGTTGGTGCTTGTTGGGATTTTGCGATTTAGCAATGTCGTACGCTTTTTGATAACAGGCATCCCATACGGCTTTGCGAAGCTCGTCATCATTCACTTCGTGTGAATAGGTCCTTTTTTCAGTTTTACCCACCATTTCCGTGAGCTCAATTTGCGCCTGACACTGTTTTTTGATTTCTTCGTGAGCAAATTTGATTGCATCCAACATTTCCGCCTCCGATACTTCGTTCATTTCTCCTTCCACCATCATAATGTTGTCGATGGTTGCACCAACCATGATGTCGATGTCGGCATTTTCAAGTTGCTTGAAAGTAGGGTTAATTACAAATTTCCCGTCGATACGTGCTACGCGAACTTCAGAAATAGGCCCGTTAAAAGGAATATCGGAAACGGCAATAGCTGCGGAAGCAGCCAGTCCTGCCAATGCATCGGGCATATCCTGTCCATCTGCCGAATAAAGAATAACATTTACAAATACGTCAGCGTGGTAATCATCCGGAAATAACGGTCTCAGAGCACGATCGACCAAGCGACTGACAAGAATTTCCGAATCGGAAGGTCTTCCTTCTCGTTTCAAAAATCCGCCCGGATAGCGCCCAAAAGATGCGAATTTTTCTCTGTATTCAACTTGCAGAGGCATAAAATCTGTTCCTGGGGTGGCATCTTTAGCGGCACAAACAGTTGCCAACAATACCGTATTACCCATTCGCAAGGTTACGGCTCCATCGGCTTGCTTGGCCAGTTTCCCCGTTTCGAGAGTAATCGTACGTCCATCTGACAATTCGATTCTCTTAACAATTGGATTCGTCATAAAAATTTTTGATTGTTTTTTCTACATCTAATATAAAATCGCACAAAGTTAGCATAAAGTTTTTTATTCCTGTGTAAGACAATAAAATAAAATATCAAAATTACAGTCTATAACAATCATTTTTCTCAACTTTTCTATTTTTGAGAGGTTTGTTTTCATGGTCAAGAAAAAATCATTAAGTTTGCGCCATCAATCAAAAAACTATAACTCATTTTCAATTTATTTATGAAGAGAAATGCATTATATGCTTTTATTCTGGCTTGTTTCACGATCATTTTTGTCGCCGGTTGCCACTCGGGAGGGAAAACTTTCAGGATAAAAGGAGAACTGTCTTCGGCAAAAGCCGATGACACCATTTATCTCGAGCATAGGGGGTTAGCTGGTGTCGAACGAATCGATTCAGCTAAAATCAACAAAAATGGATCGTTTAAGTTTACTGTTAAAGCGCCCGAAAATCCCGAATTTTATCAATTGCGATTGGGAGATCAATTAGCTCCTTTTGCCGTTGATTCGGTCGAAACCTTAGTGATAAAAGCAAATGCTTCCGACTTGTATGGCACAATCTGCATCGAGAATTCGCCTGTGAACGATCAATTGAAACAAATTGACAAACAATATAATGCTACAGCTGCTAAAATAAGAGAATTGATGAAGCAGCATCAGGCCAAAATAATAGATGATGTAACCTACGTCAATCTACTCGATTCGGCTTTGAATGAATATAAAACATTCGCCACAAAAGTGATTTTAGGTAATCCGGCAAGCGCAGCTGCCTATTATGCTCTTTTTCAGAAAGTTGACGATTATCTAATCTTTGATCCCTATGATAAGAAGGATTATGCAATGTTTGGGGCGGTAGCCACTTCATGGAAACAATATTATCCCAAAGCGGCGCGCACCGAGCATCTTTATAAGTTTACGATGAATGCACTCCGAGTACGCCGACAAGAGGAAGAACGTCGGAAAATACTGGAAAATGTTCCGATAAAAACCGAAGCGGCATTGCCTGACATCGTTTTAACGGATGTAAATGGAAACAAAATTGCTCTTTCATCACTAAAGAACAAAGTCGTGGTAATAGATTTCACTGTCTATAAATCGGATTTCTCGCCAAAACACAACATCGATTTAAATACGATTTACTCGAAGTACAAAGGCCATGGATTGGAAATTTATCAAATTTCGTTTGATTCCGACGAACACTTTTGGAAAAATGCATCGCTTAGCATACCGTGGATTGCCGTACGTGATCCTCAATCAGTATATTCTCAATTGCTTTCGATGTATAATGTTCGCAATCTACCTACTTCCTTCATTCTCAATCGCGAAGGAAACATAGTATCCCGTGTGGAAGATATTGCCAAACTCGAGGGCGAATTAAACAAAGCTTTGTAAAATATGTCTATAAAATTTTTCGTTTGGGAAAAAAATCGTATCTTTGCCTAACATACATCATGAAAGCAAAGGAGTTCCGGTCTCTTACGAGGATAGGCCGGAATTCTTTTTCTTACATTTTTTACGTACAAATTTTACGTACAAAAAGAATATTATTAACGAACAAAAAAAGGAGACTTTACTATGGCCGTTACTTATATGACCGAAGAAGGATTTCGGAAGTTAAAGGAAGAATTGGCTTATATGGAATCTGTGCAACGTCCCGAGATATCACGACAAATAGCTGAAGCTCGAGACAAAGGTGATCTTTCGGAAAATGCCGAATATGATGCCGCAAAAGAAGCTCAAGGAATGCTCGAAGCTAAAATAGCTCAACTCAAAGGGCTAATCGCTTCAGCTCGTCTCATCGATGAAGATTCCATCGGAACAGATTTTGTACAAATCATGAATAAGGTTACCATCCGAAATCTAAAAACCAAAAAGGATATGACCTATACCCTCGTGTCCGAAAGCGAAGCTGATCTAAAAAACGGGAAAATATCAGTCAATACACCAATTGCGCAGGGTTTGCTAGGCAAAAAAGTGGGCGACGTTGTCGAGATACAAGTGCCTTCGGGAACGTTGACATTTGAAATACTGGAAATTTCAATCTAAACTATTTGACAAGTCATGGCAACCATTTTTTCCAAAATTATCGAAGGAGAAATTCCTTGTTACAAAATTGCAGAAGATGACCGGTTTTTCGCATTTCTCGATATCAATCCGATGACAAAAGGACATACGCTGGTTGTTCCAAAACAAGAAACTGACTATATATTCGATCTCGATGATGCAACATTGTGCGAAATGATTGTTTTTGCAAAAAAAATAGCCAAGTCAATCGAAAATGCCGTTCCGTGTAAACGCGTAGGGTTGATGGTGATCGGACTTGAAGTGCCACACGCTCACATTCATCTAATTCCAATCGAAAAAGAAGGCGATATGAACCTTGCAAATCCACGGGTGAAACTGACATCTCATGAATTTGAAGAAATAGCCATGAATATTCGCAATAAGTTATAGAAAAAAGGAAGGAATCATTTACTCAAATATCCGCCCCTAAATTGGTTAGAGCGAAGCAGATTTGCTGATAAACCAATTTAGGGGCTTTTTTTTGGACAGCAATAAAGATAAATAAATTTCTAAAAACCTTTATTCACCAAAAAATGTTTTTAGATTATATACTACAACTATCTTTTTTGATATTTGAATTTGATTACGAAAAAAACATGAAGAAAAACACCAAAATAATAGGTAACCGACAAATGATGGCTCGGAAAGCTCTGTTTCAAGAAGAAATTCGAAATTTTGACACCGGAATATTCATAGATTTAGGAGAATTGGCAATTTTCACGGGTAAAGTAATCAAACAGTTCTTTCAACCCCCTTTCGAGCACAAGGAATTAATCAAACAGGGGTTTCTGATCGGGAACAAATCTCTCTCGCTTGTTAGTGTGACAGGGTTCATTATGGGATTGGTACTTACGATGCAAATGAATCCCATACTTTCTAATTTTGGGGCTCAAACTTTGTTGCCCGGAGTCATAGCAATTGCGATGGTGCGTGAGTTGGGCCCTGTGATAACCGGCCTTATCTGTGCCGGAAAAATAAGTTCGGGTATCGGTGCCGAAATTGCGGCTATGACTGTCACCGAACAGATTGACGCTATGGAAGTGTCCGGAACCCGGCCATTGGGATTTGTTGTATCAACTCGAGTACTTGCATCTACCATTACAGTTCCTATATTAGTAATTTTTGCCGACGCTTTTAGTTTCTTGGGAGCTTATCTGGCCATCAATGTTTTTTCCGATATGAGCAGTACCCTTTTTATAAACAACGCATTTGGCATGTTAAGCTTCAAAGACCTTATTCCTGCCACCGTTAAAACTTTCTTTTTTGGCTTCTTTATCGGTCTCATCGGTTGTTATAAAGGGTACAATGCCAACCGCGGCACAGAATCTGTAGGTTATGCTGCAAATTCGGCCGTAGTTGCTTCATCTCTTACGATTTTCGTGATTGATCTCATCTTTGTTTTGATTACCAATATTTTGTAGGACACGCGCATGGAAAAAGAAGAAGTTATTGTCGTAAAACATTTATATAAAGCTTTTTTGGATAAAGTTATTCTGAATGGAATTGACTTAAAGCTCCATCGAGGCGAAAATTTGGGAATTATGGGAAAATCGGGTATCGGAAAATCCGTTTTGGCAAAATGTATTGTTCGCTTGATCGAACCCGATTCCGGAGAGATAACTGTGTTGGGGAAAAACGTGCTTGCCTGCAACGACGCAGAGCTCGATGAAATTCGAAAAAAAGTGGGTTATTTGTTTCAGGGAGGTGCGTTATACGATTCGATGAGTGTGCGCGAGAATTTGCTTTTCCCCATACGTCGGACCCAGTTTATAGATAAAAAGCATGACTCGCAAGAGCTGGTAGAACGCTCACTTGCAAGTGTGGGACTACTTGATGTGATAGACAAGATGCCTTCGGAACTCTCAGGCGGAATGCGAAAACGAGTTGCTTTGGCACGTACGTTGATTCTTCGCCCCGAAATCATCCTGTATGATGAACCAACAACCGGTCTGGATGCTGTAACTTCAGGCGAAATTAGCGAATTGATAATCAAGATTCGCGAAGAGTATAACACTGCTTCCATCATTATTACTCATGATGTGAAATGTGCAAAAATTGCTACCGATCGCATAGGCATAATGAAGGATGGTGTTTTCATGGCCGAAGGAACCTATAACGAATTAATCCATAGCGACGAGAAAGAAATCAGAGATTATTTTATTTGATACATGACAAAAAATCAGCAACGAATAACTATAAAAATAAACTCATTATGAAAAATCAAAAAAGGGCATTACGATTAGGCATTTTTATTACCGCTGCTCTTATCCTATTCGTGGTAGCAGTGTATTTGATTGGAAGCCAAGGGAGTCTGTTTTCATCCAACACCGATATAAAAGCGTCATTCAAAGATATTCGAGGACTGGTTGTGGGTAATAATGTCAGATTTGCCGGCATCAACGTAGGTACGGTTACCGATATCCGTATCGTTTCAGACACTTCCGTGGTGGTCACCATGTCTGTGCGAGATCGTTATACAAAATATATTTATAGAAACTCCACCGTTCAGATTGGGCAGGAAGGATTGATGGGCGGTAAAATCGTACTTATATCTTCCGGCGACGCCAACACGGGTCGAGTACAAAACGGGGACTTTTTGAAAGTCACCGAAGGTCTCGATATACAAGGTATGATTGCACAAGCGCAAACAATGCTCGAAGAAGCTACGGGAACAATAGCAAATCTTCGATCGGTAACGGCCAAAATAGATAGTGGAAATGGAGACATAGCACGCCTCCTTAACGACGATTCACTCACCTCTCAGCTCCATATCGCCACAAATAGTGTAAATAAATCCATTTATCAAGTGAACCAGCTCATAAGTAAAGTCAATAATGGACAAGGGGATTTGGGTAAATTAGTAAACGAAGATAAACTGACAACCGAAATAAACGGCATTTTATCCAGATTAAATTCAACCGTATCCACTGCCGATTCCGTTGTGTACGAACTCTACAAAACTACGTATGCTTTAAATCACGGAGAAGGAACTCTTGCACGATTAATACACGACAAACAAATGGCATTGAATATTGATACCGCCGTTGCTAAAGCGGACGAAGGTATTGTCGAAATTACGCGAGCAGCCGAAACTGTAGCTAACAGTTGGATTTTTAAACTCTTTTCCAAAAACAAGAAGAAAGACGAAGAAGCAAAAAATCAACCTATTCAGCAATTCAGTGTGACTGCAGGCGATACTGTCATCATTGACAGTACACGATCACAAGTCAGAAAAAAATACTAGTACGAATCAATATTTTAGCGGCCGCTATAAATATAGGAAATAACGCCAAAGGTTCGCAAAATTAGCCCTTTAATTTTATACTCTGGAATTTTTGAAAACACAAACGTCATCAAAGACATGAGAGCGTTTGGTACTAATCGAGTAGGTAGGGGGATTACTCCCCCGCCCTCTCACACCACCGTGCATGCTCTCGCACACGGCGGTTTCTTTTAATTGTTTAACTTCTCGTGATTCAATGTGAGATTGTACAAGCCTATCTCGTCAAACCATT
>JARKPE010000075.1 GCA_029975415.1 Dysgonamonadaceae bacterium
AGTTGAGCATGAGATAGCTAAACGGTTAGATTCAAACACTTCGGTGTCTGTCAGTACCGGAATGTTTAGCATCTATGCCTTTTATCTTTTGCGGGAAAAAATGAAACACACAAAAGGATTAAAAATCCTGCTTTTATCAAACCCGCAAACAAAAAATCCTCAAGGGGTATCCATTGCCTTGGATAATACTTTTTGGGGAACCGCCGAAGAGGGAGGACTGAAAAGGCAACTCTTACTACGATATGCAGCAGAAGAATGTACCCACATACTTGAAAGAAGTCGTATTCGTGCTTTGAGAATTCCTAATTCATTCGGATTTAAGTTAATATTTATCCAAAATGAGCACGATAGCTGTGTAATCAATCCCGGTATGGCAGACTTCTGTGCAGATTCATTGGGTTTTATCAACTCGGAGAAGCCACAGCTACATATTCTTCACAACAAAAAAGAAGAGGTGGCGCAATACAAACAAATGTTTGACGGAATATGGTCGGATACTTCCATGTCCAAAGAAATTACAAAACTGGCTTTGGATGAGTTAAAAAAAGGGTTTAAGGACTACTCTCCCGATGCGGTGTATTACATGATTTTGCATCATCTTTTTCATTATTCCATTGTTGATTTTGCCGACGATAAGATTTTTAAATCAAAAACCGGATTTAAAGACAAAGAAATTTGGAATAAACTTTACAAGTTCCAAAAAGATGGTGTAATGGGGGCTATCGAGAAAATTGAAAAATATGGCGGTTGTATTATTGCCGATAGTGTGGGGCTCGGAAAAACATTCGAAGCACTTGCCGTTATCAAATATTACGACTTGCGAAATGACCGTGTATTGGTACTTTGCCCCAAGAAGTTGCGTGACAACTGGACGGTTTATACGCAAAACGACAAGCGAAACATTCTGATTAACGACCGTTTCAATTATGATGTGCTTAGCCATACGGATTTAACCCGTGTGCGAGGAAAATCGGGTGATATTGACTTGGCGACAATTAATTGGTCAAATTATGATTTGGTCGTAATAGACGAATCGCATAACTTCAGAAACAACTATCCCTCTAAAGGCGAAATGACCCGTTATGCCCGTATGATGAATGAAGTCATCAAAAAGGGTGTAAAAACAAAACTGTTGATGCTTTCGGCGACACCGGTGAACAATCGGATGAATGATCTCAAAAACCAAATATCGTTTATCACGGAAGGCGACGACAGCGTGTTCGAAGAAGAGGGCATAGATAATATATCCAACGTAATGAAGCTGGCGCAGCGGCAGTTTTCCGATTGGGCAAAATATTCGGATCGGAATATAAACGAGTTGTTCGACCGGTTGGATAATCGTTATTTCAAACTATTGGACATGCTTACTATCGCCCGTTCACGCAAGCATATCGTGAAATATTACGATTCGGCGGATGTGGGAAGGTTTCCGACCCGTCTGAGACCGATAAACGAAAAAACCGATATCGACAGTGAACAACTGTTTCCTTCGTTACGTAATATCAACAATGCTATTCGCAAGCTGAATTTGGCAAATTTCTCGCCTATATCTTCTCTCAAAGAAGAGAAAAAGGCAGAGTATGCCGCTAAATACGACTATCAATTAAGTACCGGAAGTGTATTTAAGCAATCCGACCGTGAAAAGAACTTGGTGGACTTGATGCGGGTGAACTACCTGAAACGGATGGAAAGTTCCATCTATTCTTTTTATCTGAGTATAAAAGCGTTGCTGGAGCAGGTCAATGACAATCTG
>JARKPE010000095.1 GCA_029975415.1 Dysgonamonadaceae bacterium
TTAACACAAGTGCAGTATATGATTCGCATTATCAATGGGAACGTGGGACACAAGTGGAAGGCGAACAATTGAGGAATATTCTGCAAAACGACTTATCACTCACATTGAATAGCCGATTCAATATGGTTTCGCTCTATGGCAAAATTCCTTTTCTGAAAAAAACGAACCAACGATTTGAAGCACGACCGGCGATAAGGCAAAACCAACCGGATCAGCTGCAAAAAAAGTCGGAACAAAAATATTATGAAAAAACAATCGTTTTGAATCAAGATTCGGGGGTGATTATTACTCACGACCTGATGACGAAAAAACTTAACATTTCGGCTCAAAAAGACGGAAAATCTTTTCCTCTGTCCTATAAATACATTGACAATAGTCGAATTCGGATCACCTCAAAGGACACAGCCGAAATTATGGTAAAAATCGTATCCAAACCCGAAGTCGAACCATCCCGCACATTATATGATATAGCCCAATATGCAGCGCGAGGATTGATGATGATTCGAAACATCAATCTTAATTTGGCCTATAAAACAAGAACCGATATTTACGACTTCAAACCGATGATAGGTGATGCATTCGGACAAAAGCCCGAAAATGATGAATTTGTTCCCGGATTACCCTTCGCTTTCGGTTTTGAAGGCGGAACGCAATTCATCGACAAAGCTAAACAAAAAAATTGGCTGGTGACGGACGAAAATAACATTCAACCTGCCCTTTACAACGAAACTAAAAATTTTCGGGCAGAAGCCGATATCGAACCTTTCCGAGGATTGAAGATCACGCTTGAAGCTTTGTACGAAGACAATCTTCGAACAGAAATTCGATATATGTACAACGATATGCCCAACATATATGGAGGTACTTTTGCTATCAGCACCATTTCGCTTGCTTCGGCATTCGAAAAATTTTCCGCAAAAGACAATTATCATTCCAAATCGTTTGATCGATTCCTTGCCAATCGTGATGTAATAGCATCGCGAATTCGCGAAAAATACCAAAGTTCCACCTATCCCGGTACCGGATTTTTGTCGGGCAACGGATTAGCAGGACAGCCTTTTGATCCCGTCAACGGCGACGTTAATCAAAATTCGGCTGATGTACTGATCCCCGCATTTCTTGCAGCATATACCGGCAAAAAAACATCGGGCATTGCGTTGACAGCTTTCCCTGATCTGAGCTCCACATTACCCAATTGGAGCATCACCTACAACGCCATCAATGGCTTTCCCATGCTTCGAGAGAACTTCAAATCACTCACGCTTTATCACAAATATTCCTCACAATATCGAGTTGGCAACTATAGCTCTTTTATCAATTGGGTTGCAACACCGGAAGACGACGATTTGGGATATGTTCGCGACGCAGTGAGTGGAGCGCCATTGCCATCGTCACCTTACGATATTTCCCACGCAAGTCTCATAGAAAGTTTCAATCCACTACTCGAAATTCGCAGTGTGTTTTACAACAACATGTCATTAAGCATCAGATACAATCGCACTCGGACATTAAACCTCAACATTCCATCCTACCAAATCGTAGAAACGGGCGATAACGATGTAGTGTTAGGATTCGGATACAGAATTCCCGACTTCAATCGTCTTTTGGGGATTCGGCTTAATACACAGAAGAAAGATGACCGTAGTCGACGTTCTTCTCAAGGCACCAATGATGACCCGACGAAAATCCAGATCCACAACACGAGAAGTTCGTTTAACAACGATCTCAACATTCGATTCGATCTTTCGAACAAAATCACACGCGCATTGATCCGCACTATTGAAGACGGTGCGACACAAGCAACCGGCGGATTGAGAACTGTCACCCTCCAATTTTCGGCAGACTATTCATTAAGTCGTTCACTTACTTTGAAAACTTTCTTCGACAAAACAATACTATCGCCACTTGTTTCAGCAACCGCATACCCGACTTCGACAACAAGCACAGGTATCACTGTCAGATTCAATCTGAATTAGTAAAAAACGGCAAGTCTGTTTGTTTGCGATTATTCTTTTCTATCTTTCAACTGTCGAGGTAACGTCCTAATAATAACAAATCAACCAATTAACATTATTTAATAGCATCGAAAAGAGTAACAAATTCGTAACCTAAGATTATTTGGTTACATTTGCACAGAAATAGAATTGAATGCGGAAGTATTTCCTTGTTTTAAAAGTTATTAGAAATTGAAATACAATGATTTACAATCGTTACCGCAAAAACAGGTAAAGTAAACAGCTATATTCGACAAAAGGAAAAAGCCGGAGGTCGGATATATCTTTTACGTTTTTTGAAAAATTGGAAACCGGCATATGCAAAACTTTTTCAAAAAAAATGCATCATGTTTAACGTAATCATTTATTTCAGAAATAACAAAGCAATTGATGGCCAAATATTTCGTAAACGAGACAATAAGATTTAAAGCGAAATCTGCATATGAAAGAAGATAGAAATAAAATGGCGACAACACTTAATATGATCGCCAAAGACCGCAAACGAACCAATATACTTCGCAAGTCCGAACAAAATACAATCGCTTACCTCGTACAAAGAATGCCATCGTGGCTTACTTCGGACGGTCTTACGGCAATAGGATTTTTCGGAAATTTGATGGTTGCCGGAAGTTTTATTTTGGGAACCTTCTTCAGTCGCTATTGGCTTCTGTTATCTCTTTTGGGATTCGTAATCAATTGGTTCGGCGATTCTCTCGACGGTCGTTTAGCATATTATCGCAATAAACCTCGCAAATGGTATGGGTTTTCTCTGGATGTTACCGTGGATTGGATCGGAACAATTCTGATCGGATTAGGCTTCATGATTTATGCTTCCGGATTTTGGAAATACGTAGGGTTTGCCTTTGTAGTACTTTATGGATGGGAAATGATTACCGCACAACTTCGCTATAAAGTTGGAGGGCAATATTCCATTGATTCGGGTATCTTTGGCCCAACCGAAGTTCGTTTGCTGCTCGCATTCATCATCACTCTCGAAGTATTTATACCCGGTTCGATTCAATATCTGGCTTTGATAGCATGCCTCTTTTTGCTTATATCTAACTTGATGGAAGCCAGAAAGCTAATACTGCTTGCCGATCAACGCGACATAGAGGAGCGCCAAATAAAAGAACAAGAATTACAAAATAGAAGAAAGGAAAATGCGTAAGCAAATTCTCACCTTTTCGAAAGCCCAGTTCTCTGCGCTAGCAGGAGGATTACTCGATTATGGCACCATGATCTTCATCACCGAAGTGTTTCACATTCACTATACCATAGGTATCGTAATTGGAGGCATTCTCGGAGCTCTTGTCAATTTTTTTCTCAACAAAAAATGGACGTTCAATTCCGAAAATGAATCCTATCAATCTTCACTGCCCAAGCAACTTCTAAAATTTACTATCACCGCTCTTAACAGCATTTTCCTGAAATCCTACGGCACTTTTCTATTGACTACGTTTCTCGTACTCGATTACAAAATCACCCGAATAATGGTAGATCTCATTGTTTCGATATTTTTCAACTATACGCTGCAAAAACAATGGGTTTTTAAAAAGTGCACTATCAAAACGCGTACAAATACAAACGAATTCGATTTCATGCAAGATTAAATTATTTAATCGACCGCAATTTTATAGGCTTATTGGACCCTTCACGCTATTAATTGGGGGTGTTTTGTCGCACTCTTATTTTTAACAAATACAAAAATACAGCACGCAGAAAGCGATTTTTCATTAAATAATGTTGTTTTAAAGGAAAATGAAGTCGCTTTTTTAATTTTAAGATGAAATGTTAAACAAAAAAGTGCGTAATTTGTTAAATGAAAAGATAAAAATGACGATCTTTGATATTTGAATATAGATAACTTTGGTAAGTGATTTTGAAAAAGTAAAATGAAAAAATCAACGATTTGGTTACTGGCATCGATTATGTTCATGGCGTTTTTGGCATTACTCTTTTTGCAGGTAAGATATATGCGGACAACGATGAATGTCCGAGCCGAACAATTTGATGAAGCAGTGAGAAGGAGTTTGAACAACGTGTCCGTGCAACTCGAAAAAGACCAGACACTACGATTTTTACAGGAAGATATGGCCGAATCGCAAGATAGACTTTCGCGGTACGAGAATAAGACTTTGTCGCCTTCAGAAAGCATCAACCCGCAACAGAGTTCTACCACGATCGTACATCCCGACGGAAAGTCAAGTATTACGATTGATCACACCACGAGCCAGCCCAAAAATCTGAGAGAGCAATCCGGATCGAGTGTTTTCATGTCGCCTAATGAGGGATCAAACACTATTCCCAATACCTCATACGAGATGCAGCAAATGCTCTCGAAACGATATTTGCACGAGCAGGCCCTGCTGGACGAAGTGATTCTGAAGATCATGTATCGTTCGAGTAATGAACCAATCGAAAAACGAATCGATTTTAAACTACTCGATTCGTACATCAGATCGGAGCTGCTTTCAAACGGAATGAACGTTCCGTACAGCTTTCAGGTAGTGGATAACAACAATCGTGTGGTATTTTCGACACCCGGTTTTTCCGATAGGGACAAAAGGGCTGTTTACACGCAAACTCTGTTCCCTAACGATCCTCCCGCTAAGTTGAACACACTGAGGGTTTATTTTCCATCGAAACGAGATTACGTTTCGGCCGAAATGAGATTTTTTGTTCCATCGCTCATTTTCACTTTCATTCTGTTGATCACGTTCATTTTCACTATTGTTACTCTATTCAGACAAAAGCGTTTGTCTGAAATGAAAAACGATTTTATAAACAATATGACACATGAGCTAAAAACCCCTGTATCTACAATATCTCTGGCGGCACAAATGCTCAAAGACCCGTCCATTGTAAAATCACCAGAAGTGTTCAAACACGTTACCGGTGTGATCAATGACGAAACCAAACGCTTAAGCTTCCAGGTGGAGAAAGTATTGCAAATGTCACTCTTCGATCAACAGCGTACTACACTGAAACTAAAGGAAGTGGATGCAAACGATATTATTGTCAATGTGGCTAATACCCACATTCTGAAAGTCGAAAGATTTGGCGGGACGCTCGACATTGATTTGCAGGCCGACAATTCGATGGTTAAAGTAGATGAAATGCACTTTACCAATGTGCTGTTCAATATACTTGATAATGCGCTCAAATACAAACGGGACGATGTTCCACCTCAACTAATGATTAGAACACGCAACGAAGGCAACAAACTGATCATCTCGATTGAGGATAACGGAATCGGAATAAGAAAGGAGGATCTGAAAAAAATATTTGAACGATTTTATCGAGTGCCTACCGGCAACAGACACGATGTCAAGGGTTTTGGACTCGGGCTCGCTTATGTACATAAAATCGTTACCGATTTAAATGGAACTATCAGAGCCGAAAGCGAAGTAGGAAAAGGAACAAAATTTATAATTAGTTTACCCGTAATAACACAAAAATGATATGGAAGAAAGATTAAAAATTTTTTTATGCGAAGATGACGAAAATCTTGGCATGTTGCTTAGAGAATATCTCCAGGCAAAAGGTTATGACACCGATCTGTTTCCCGACGGAGAAGCAGGATTTAAAGGATTTGTTAAAACAAAATACGATCTGTGTATTGTGGATGTAATGATGCCCAAAAAAGATGGTATTACGCTCGTGAAAGAAATCCGCACCATCAATTCCGAAATCCCGGTAATTTTCCTCACTGCAAAAAACATGAAGGAAGATGTATTGGAAGGTTTCAAAGCGGGAGCGGATGACTATATCACCAAACCTTTCAGCATGGAAGAATTGGTGCTGCGCATCGAAGCGATTATCCGACGAGTAAGGGGCAAAAAAACCAAGGAACAGCAGATTTACACCTTTGGCGGAATGACGTTCGACACACAAAAACAATTGCTCACCATAAATGGTGAACAAACCAAACTAACCACAAAGGAATCTGAACTGCTCGCATTGCTTTGCTCGCATGCCAACGATATTTTGGAACGAAACCATGCACTCAAGCAAATTTGGGAAGAAGACACTTATTTCAATGCAAGAAGTATGGATGTTTATATCACCAAACTGCGCAAGTTATTGAAAGCCGAACCAAATATCGAAATCATTAACATTCACGGTAAGGGCTACAAGCTTATAGTTCCTACCGAAGAAAACGGATCTTCGACGCAAGCTTAAAGCATTATATCAGGCTATTCGAAAAAAACCGCTCCATCAGGAGCGGCTTTTTTGTTTTCGCCCGACACTTTACGTTTTGAAAAATCACATTTTCCCGAAATGGATTATCGTGTAACTCTATACCAAAACTTTAAAAAAAGACAAAGTACTTTGACTAAAAAATCGTACCTTTGTAAAAATTTCCGACGATGCTATATTCTATGACCGGATACGGCAAATCTACTGCCGAACTTCCCAACAAAAAAATCTCTATCGAAATCCGCTCGCTCAATAGCAAGCAATTCGATCTATTCACGCGCATTCCTCTCACCTATAAAGAAAAGGAGATGGTTTTGCGAAACGACCTTTCGCGACAATTGGAACGAGGAAAAATAGATTTTTCGATGAATGTAGAAATCATTTCAAAAAATGTTTCGTCGAAGATCGATCACGATGTTGTGAGTCAGTATCAAAAAGAAATAAAAAACCTGGCAGCGGAATTGGGTGTACCCGAACCTCAAGACTGGTTTTCAATCCTGATGCGCCTGCCCGATGTGATGAAACAGGATACCGAAGAATTGAGCGAAACCGAATGGGAAATCATACAAAAAGCGATTGACGAGGCAGTGCAAGGAGTTGTAAATTTTCGTCAACAGGAAGGCGCCATGCTCGACCGTGTATTGCGCGAGAAAATTCAAAACATTCGCAACCTGTTGGACGCTGTAGATCCCTTCGAAGCTGAGCGCGTGGAAAAGGTAAAAAACCGGCTTATCGATTCGTTAAACAGCCTTGAAGGTGTGGAATACGATAAAAATCGTTTCGAGCAGGAATTGATTTATTATATCGAAAAATTGGACGTGAATGAAGAAAAGACACGCCTTGCACATCATCTCGACTATTTTGAAGAAACGATGAACGATAAGCAATCTCAGGGCAAAAAGTTAGGATTCATAGCGCAAGAAATCGGTCGCGAAATCAACACACTTGGTTCGAAATCAAACCAATCGGAAATGCAGCGAATCGTAGTCCGGATGAAAGACGAATTGGAACAAATCAAAGAACAAGTACTCAACGTACTCTAAGACATTAAATGCTATTTTTCCATCGGAATTTCATTCTTAAAATGCAAGATTATAAAAATATAACGGCATAAATCATTTTCAAAACGAAAAATATGAGCAAGTTAATTATTTTCTCAGCACCATCAGGTGCAGGAAAATCCACGCTGGTAAAATATTTGCTCCAACAAGGCCTTCCCTTGCAGTTTTCTATTTCCGCTACAAGCCGAGCTCCACGTGGTGAAGAAAAAAATGGAGTGGAATATTACTTTCTCACTCCGGAGGAGTTTCGAGCACGCATTGCCAACGGTGATTTTCTCGAATACGAAGAAGTGTATCCCGACAAATTCTATGGAACACTCAAGAGCGAAGTTGATCGTATTTTACAGGAAGGTAAAAACGTGGTCTTTGATGTGGACGTAAAGGGAGGGCTCAATATCAAAAAAATTTATGGCGATCGAGCATTAAGTATTTTTGTAATGCCACCATCCGTGGAAGAGCTGAGACACAGGCTCGAAAAAAGAGGTACGGATACTCCAGAAGTCATTGAAAAACGACTCTCGAAAGCCGAGTATGAAATGAGTTTTGCACCCAAATTCGATGTCGTCATAATGAACGACGATTTCGATAAAGCTAAAGCTCAAGTGCTTGATCTTGTTAAAAAATTTATCGACGAACAACAATGAATCGACTTTACACTCTATTTTTCCTTATTATATTTCTATTGCCGTTTTTGCTTTTCGGTCAAAATATCCGAAAAGAAACGACCACCTACGCCGTAAAAGACGGATATGAACTGAAAATGGACATCTATTCCTCCAATGATGTTGGCAAAGTCAAAAAGCCCTGTTTGATATTTGTATTTGGCGGTGGATTCAAAGAAGGAAGTAGAGACGCAAAAACCTATCTGGATTATTTACATTATTTTGCCAAACGAGAATTTGTTGTCATTTCGATCGATTACCGTTTGGGAATGAAAGGACAAAAAGCACCCGGACCCCTCAATACAAAACCACTACGCAACGCCATCGATTTAGCAGTCTCCGATTTGTATTCGGCCACCAATTATGTGTTGGATCATGCCGACTCACTGAATATCGATACTCAACACATCCTCATCAGCGGATCGAGTGCCGGTGCCATCACTGTGCTTCAGGCAGATTACAGTAAACGGGATAATAAACCTATAGCCAATACACTTCCCGATACGTTCCGCTATGCAGGTGTAATATCATTTGCCGGCGGAATCTTCAGCACTGAAGGATTGCCGTCATACACGCTAAAACCGGCACCTACCCTGTTCTTTCATGGAAGTGCCGATAAATTGGTTCCTTACGACAATACTCGTTTATTCAAAATAGGAATGTTCGGTTCCAAATCGCTTGCAAAACGATTCAGGCAAGAAGGTTATCCATACCTGTTCTACAGTATGGAAGATATCGGGCACGCTGTAGCCGAATACCCCATGCAAGAATTTCTGCCTGAAATAGAAGATTTTATAAATGATTTCGTATTCGATCGCAAGCAATGGATGATCGACATACGATTCAAAGACAAACTCCGACAAACCGACAATAGTATCGACCCATCCACTTATTACAATTGACGATTCTCATAGAGAATCATTATCGATAATTATGCAAAGATATATCGAAAAATATCTGCTTCCTATTGCAATGGCGGTTGGAATTTCATTGCACAGTTACCTTTCGATTCTCGCCCCATTTACGCCCTATCTACTTGCCGTGATGTTGTTTTTTACGTACGCACGTATTTCGTGGCGCGATATACGCATGACACAATTTCACTATATACTTCTGGCCATTCAATATATAGGGAGCGCGCTTGTGTATGCGATTATTCGCCCGTTCAACGAAATTTTGGCTCAAGCGGTCATGATTTGTATTTTGGCACCTACGGCAACATCGGCACCGGTCGTTTCGGGAATGTTGGGAGGAAGTGTTTCGGCCACTGCGGCTTATTCTATAATGAGTAACCTTTCGGTAGCATTTATCGCCCCTATGTATTTATCCGTTATCGGCCGTACGGAACAAAGTGTACCTTTTTTCACTGCTTTCTGGTATATTTTTCTGAAAGTAATGCCCACTCTAATCCTCCCGTTTGTGCTGGCATTGCTCGTAGAAAGAATTTCACCTGCAGTACACAAAAAAATACGTTCGGCTCAAATAGTTTCGTTTTACGTTTGGGCTGCAGCCCTCACTATTGTCATTGGCAACGTAACAAACTTCGTAATCACAAAATTCGATGGTAATTTTCGGCTCGAAATCTTAATCGCTATTCTTGCAGCGATCATTTGTCTGCTTCAATTTTTCTTAGGAAGAAAAATCGGGAGCCGGTATCACATGACGATTGCCGGCGGGCAGGGAATGGGACAGAAAAACACTATTTTGGCCATATGGCTTACACAAACCTATCTAAACCCTATTGCGAGTCTCGGACCGGGAATGTATGTAATATGGCAAAATATGGTTAATTCCTGGCAAATATGGAGAAAAAAAAGAGCCGAAGGAATCAATCAAATCGAATAGATGATACGAAACTTCCTTTGAGACTTTGAAACAAAACACAGGATGTTATCCAGACAGGAAGTTACGCTAATGGACGGCATCGTGCTTCATGCTGTTCAAACAATCGACGGTCAAACACCGGAAAGTCGGGACTCTAACCTGACCGATTGTTATTTTCCGATTCTGAAATCAATGAAGGAGAAGCTTCAAAGGGCAAACCGCCATGTATTTTTACCGACAGCATAGTCTCTCTTGTTCGTCTTATTTCGGTCACGTACTCTCCATCACTATATGTTTAATCTTATTTTTCACTAACTGTCTTTCAATTTTGTCAAAGATCTCGTGAACGTCCCAAATTCTCGGGTGGT
>JARKPE010000119.1 GCA_029975415.1 Dysgonamonadaceae bacterium
TTAAAGGTGTCCAGATAATGTTCGATATCGATATTCCAGCTATGCTTTTCGTAACTTCGAACATGTGTGGCAACCCGTTTGTTCTGAAAATAGATTTCCAGCTTGCGGCTGTGAACACTTACCTCTACAAATTCTCCCACCGGATGATTCGGAACCGAATAACGGTTTGTCCGGTAACTGATGGTGGCATATTTATCTACACGGCACTGCTCCTGTTCACTGCAGATCATTCCTGCTGCGGGATGATGAATAAAAGCTGCTCTTTCTTCCCCAAACAGCTCATCGGCACTCTTTTCCGTTCCCTGCCGGCGGGTAGCGTTCAACCTTTGTAAGGTGACTTCCAGCCACTGCTCTGCTTGCTCAATATCGGCAAAGGAATCTTTGGAAGAAAAGGCTTTGCGGCGTATGTATTCTACGCTGCGCTCTACATGTCCTTTCTCGTTTCCCCGACGGATGTTGCAAAACCGATGTCGGGTTAAAGGCAATATGACTGACTGTGATTCTCTGCACAGGATCATTCACGAATAAGGATACATACCTCTAAGAGTCGGCGTCGAGCTATTGCAGCGTTGGATGTCGGTACAGTGACCGAAAAAGATCCGGCACAGATTCAGGCAAAAGGATATTATTACTTATGTGAGAGTTGATCAAAGATATAGACGATCTATCAGGTGTTGCAGTACCGAAACTATCCCTTCCTCTAACGAAAATATGTAGTACTCAAATTGGAATTCAAAAAAACAATTTTCTTATTTACAATACATTGACGATGGTTACTGCGAGGTAGGTGAAGGCTATTCGTAGAAAGAAGAGAGTTGTTGCAACATATCATCGATGGAGTGTGCAGTCACGGTCAGATTGCCTTTGCGAATTGTCCACGATTGCGTTTCGTCGTTTATGGTCAGCTCCACCGGAGCTTGATTATCGATGCGAAATCCTTTTCTCGAAAGGGCTTTTGTCGTCCATCGAGCCATCAATCCGTCAGGACGGTTGACATGTGTAGCGATAGTTTTGTCCAAAAGTTTTTTTACTACAAAACTTCCATATTCCTTATCGAACTCGTAAGAAGGATTTTTGAAAACATCATCTATTTTTCCGGTCAGCACCATATCCTCAGGAGTGCCGGTAATAATCCGATTACTTTTGTCGAGCAGCCATATCTTATCGGCCACTTGCATGGCTGTTTCGATTTCGTGTGTCGAAAGCAAAATGATTTTCTTCGTGTCACGGGCAAGTTTCTGCAACAAAAGCAAAATATGGATTCGGTTTGGCAAATCAAGATGCGAGGTAGGTTCATCCAATAAAATTACCGACGTATCCTGTGCCAATGCACGGGCAATAAATGCACGCTGACGCTCTCCATCCGATAATTCGTTAACGTTTCGCTGCTCGAACCCTATCAAATTTGTCATATAGATAGAGCGATCGACCAACTCTTGATCTGCATCGGTGAGATTTCCCAACCACCCGGTATAAGGATCGCGGCCAACGGAGATGAGTTCGCGCACGGTGAATGATGCCGGAGGTTGATTGTCGGTAAGAACAACGGAGATTAGGGTTGCCCTTTGCCGGGTGGGAATTTGTCGAATATTTTTGTCGTCAATGAGAATTTTTCCGCTCAAGAGAGGTTGCAAACAGGCAATAGAACGAAGCAGAGTAGATTTTCCACATCCATTGGGACCAATTAATGCGATCAATTCTCCTTCGCGGGCAGAGAGATTCAATCCCGATTGCACAAAAATCGGTAGTTTTCGGTGTGAATAACCGATGCTCACATCTTGCAACTGGAGGTATGACACGAATTTGCGAAACTGTTTACAATAATTAGAAATGCGATTGAAGAAAAACGGTTTAAAGATTGATTAATCCTTCAGGTAATTCCATTCGGATAATTTTTTGATTATCGTCTATTTCCGTAATAAAATCTTCGGTTGCCGGAATTAAATGTTCTGCAGCCGAGTCGGTTACCACAAAAAGCACGTTTATTGTGGAATGATCGACAAATGTAATTTTACCGATTTCACCCATTTTTTTGTCATGCACTGTGTAGCCCACAAAAAAATCGAAATTGTTGGCAATATCCATAGTAGCGGAGTGCACGACATTGCGCGGCAAAAATACGGAAGTATTGCTATATCTTGCAGCGACAGTCTGATTGTCGATACCTTCAAACTTGACGTAAGCCGAAATATCGGTATGAAAGCGCATCTCTTCTACAAAAAAGGGAACAAAAATGCCATCGATCTCAAAAAAATAAAACGGTGAATCAATGTCGGCATAAGTTTCTTTCTCGAAAAGAAGCACAATTTCGCCTTTGATACCATGAGGTTTGAGCAAACTCCCGATCTGCAAAACGTCGTTTTCGGTAATCATAGTCCCAATCAGCGTTTGCGTTGCATTTTGATGGATTTTAGTTTTTGAGGTGATGCATTTGTTTTCACATCCGCTAAGTGATAGGTTTCATCGAGTACGATTTTGCCATCAGACAATTCGTATAAATCGCTAAATATTTTGGCATTATCCACATCTTTGTTCCATTGCGTGTACGATTTTTTCATCTGACTTGCCAACATGCGCACCAAATGATCTTTTTGAACCCCATCTTCCATCTCAGCGGCAATCTTAACCATACGTTCGAGTATTTTGCCATAATGGCGATATTTCATCGTGGGACGACTGTACTCGATGTGACCGGGAGGTGTATTCAGCTCCTCCTGTTTGATGACTTCGTAAGGATAATCGATATCGAGTTTGAACTCGGACATGATGGCCAAATGATCCCAGAGGATGTGTTTAAAATCATTCACATCACGCAAGTGAGGAAACATATTTCCCATGATGTTGATGATTGCGTACGCGCATTTGGTGCGTTCTTCTCTGTTTTCGATGGTTACGCAGTAATCCACCATATTCTGAATATTGCGTCCATATTCGGGCATAATCAATTTTTTCTGTTGTGTATTGTAAATCATATTTTTATCTGAGTTTGAGTACGTCACCTTCAGTGGGTACGTATTCATAATTTTTTTTGTTCAACTTATACAAACTCGAGACGCGAATGCCATATCTCTGAGAAATACTATACATCGATTCGCCAATTTGTACCACGTGCTCGAAATACGGCTTGTCGGCTTTCGATTTTTTCTTTTCGAAATAAACGATATCGCCTTCACTCAAAGGAAAATTTTCGGGAACTTCGTTGTATTTGAGCAAATCTTTCGTTTTAAATCCAAATTCTTTGGCAATACTTTCGAATGTGTCTCCCTCGACAGCAATAACGTACACCAACCCGTGCGTTTTGTATGGCTGATGTTTCCATACGGGATGTTCGGCCAATTCCGACGATTGCGACCTTGAATCGTTTTTTCTGTAGTTTTTGTCATCGAATCGATACAACTCGTAATCTTCGATAAGTTTGATCAACTTATTGGCATAAGCTTTGTCGGTGGCATAACCGGTGGTTTGCAGACCGCGAGCCCATCCTTTGTAGTCGGTGATTTGAAGGCTGAAAAGACTGCGATAACGTGCGCCATTCGATAAAAATTCCGAATGATCTCTATAAGAATCTTCAACGCTGCGATATTTGCGAAAACAATCGTTTGGGCTATCGTCCGCCGCATAAACTTTAGGGCCTGTCCATCCCCTGTGGCATTTGATTCCAAAATGGTTGTTCGATCGAATGGCCAAATCGCTCATACCTGCCCCCGATTCGAGCAAACCTTGTGCAAGTGTAATAGATGCCGGAATCCTGTATTCGCGCATGTGATCTATTGCGATTGGACTATAACGATTAATATATTTCTCGTATGCAGGATTACGATTTTGAGACGAAACGTTCAAAGTGGCAAGAAATAAAAACAACAAAACGAGCCGGCATAATGAATTGTGCGTATATTTGTCGAGTAAAACATTCATTATTGTCAATCTTTTTTAAAATATAAATCAGAATAATCACATGAAAGAGATCAATCTAACCACAAAGATAACGGTTTATACCATTGAGGAGTGCAACGAAACAGAAAAAAATCTGATTGAAGCTGCAAAAAAAGCTACTCGACATGCTTATGTACCCTATTCAAACTTTAGTGTCGGCGCGGCAGTATTGCTGGAAAACGGAGAAATAATCTCAGGCAACAATCAGGAAAATGCCGCTTATCCTTCGGGATTGTGCGCCGAAAGGACGACCGTGTTTTTTGTGAACGCCAACTATCCCGACCAAAAGATTCTGACTATGGCTATCGCGGCTTTCTACAAGGGAAAATTCACCAAAGATGTGATCACTCCCTGCGGCGCATGCCGACAAGTGCTACTCGAAGTGGAAAATCGCTTCGAGTCACCTATGAAAATTTTGATGTATTCCGAAGAAGGCATCTATTGCGTAGAGAGCATAAAAGACATTCTGCCTCTCAGTTTCGGAGACTCGATGTTGCGATAAAAGAAAACGGAGTTGTCCGGGTCAAAAGGATGTATCCTCTATACCGACAAGAAACCATTTTCCATTGGTTTGCTTGAAATAATAATTGGCATAGATGCCATTATCAATTCCTCGAAGCTCGACAATGGCCGAATCGGATGAAAAGCGAACCCGCTGCCAATATTGATCGTAATCGCGCGAAACGTAGGTGCTGTCGTAGGACAGATCTATGTATTCCCAGTCGTGTTTTTCAATCACTTCCTGCATGGGTGCAAGACCTTCGTCGTCGGGGTTACCCACAATTGCGTAAATCGGGAACGATATACGTTTTAATTGAAAAATTCGATCGCTGTTGAAGTTTTCAAGGAAAATAGAAAAATCTTCGATTTGGGATTGATTTTCCGAAACGGAAACGGTAGATTTTGATGTTTGTGTGCCATCGGAAAAGTGCTTTGGTGAACTATTTGTTGTACAACCTGAGCTAAAAGTGCTTATCAAAATGAAAAGCAATACGATAACCTTCATTTTTTGTTTTTAAAATATGAGGCAAAATTACATATAAAACCATTACATTGTCCTGATTTGCCGATAAAAATAGAACAAATTTGATAAATCTTTTTTTTCGCTCATGCAGATGCAAATTTCCGCTTTTTGAAACCAATCGTTTGTTGCGATAAAATCGGCCACCGAAGCGAACAGCGTTATAACACCAATGTTGTCTTTCGTTTTTATCAAAAATAGCTATCTTTGTTGGGATAAAATGCTTGTAAAATAAATGAATCTGCAAGAGCAAGTAAATAAATTGATAGCGTCGCAACGGAGTGAGTGGAAAGAATTTGACGAGGCTCTTTTCCAACTCGATAACATAAAAGTTAAAACATTCCGCTGGGGAAAAGATGTTTCCGTAAGTGTTCAATTCAATCCCGGAAGAATGGTCTCGACTGCGGCAAACATCGACAAACAAAGCATCGAACGAAGACCCTGCTTTTTGTGCGAGGCCAACCGACCGAAGGTGCAACGGAGCATTTCTTTCCTCGACAAGTATTCAATTCTCGTTAATCCCTTTCCAATTCTCAAAAATCATCTCACGATCCCCATTCATTCACACGTGCCCCAACGCATTCGCAAAAAAATTGGCGACATGCTCACATTGGCAGAAGCACTGCCCGATTACATCGTTTTCTATAACGGCCCTAAATGTGGAGCATCGGCGCCCGATCACTTTCATTTGCAGGCAGGCATCAAAGCGCCTGTATTGCTTCAGGGCGAAAATGAGCTTCGATCCTGTATGATTATCGAATCTTCGTCGAAACAGGAAGTGGAAGAACGTTTCGAAGATGTTTATTATTATCTCCGAAATCGTCAACCCGAAGAAGACGAGCCGATGCTCAACATCATAGCCTACACGGAAAACGAAAATTTTGTTTTGCACATTTTTCCGCGTAGAGCACATCGTCCCCGTCAATATTTTCTGGAAGGAAAAAATCGATTGATGGTAAGTCCCGGAGCACTCGACATGGCCGGATTAATCATCGTACCCCGCGAAGAAGATTTTGAAAAAATAAAACCGGAAGAGATTGAAGATATTTATTCACAGGTTTCTATGCCTATCATTTAATTTTTATGGAAGATTCGGAAATCATTCTCATGATCATCAATGGCGAAGATCGTCCAGGAGTAACTTCTGGATTGACCGAAATACTTGCCCGTCACGACGCATTCATTCTCGATATCGGTCAAGCCGATATTCATCGCAACCTTTCGCTGGGGATTCTGTTTATGGCACAAAATTCAGGCGAAATCATGAAGGATTTGCTCTTCAAGGCATACGAGATGGATGTCAACATTCGTTTCAACCCTATATCGAAAGAGCAGTACAGCAATTGGGTTAGCCTGCAGGGCAAAAACCGCTACATCATCACACTGTTGGGCAGAGTGCTTACTGCAAAGCAGATAGCAGCAGTTTCGAAAATTGTTGCCGATCAAAATCTGAATATCGATAACATTGTCCGACTCACGGGTCGCGTTCCTCTGGATGAAAAACAGCGCTCCCTCAAATCGTGTGTCGAACTTTCGGTGAGAGGTACACCTTCGGATCGCCGCTTTATGCAGGAAGAATTTTTGAGGCTTTCGTCCGAACTCAATTTTGATATTTCGTTTCAGGAAGAAAGCATGTATCGACGAATGAGACGACTGATTTGTTTCGACATGGATTCGACCCTGATTCGCACCGAAGTTATCGATGAACTCGCAGAGAAGGCAGGGGTTGGTGAAGAAGTGAAAGCTATCACCGACGCGGCCATGCGGGGCGAAATCGATTTTCAGGAAAGTTTCCGTCAACGCGTCAAATTGCTCAAAGGGCTCGATGTATCGGTGATGCGTGAAATAGCCGAAAATCTGCCCATAACCGAAGGATTGGATCGACTAATGACGATATTGAAAAAAGTCGGATTCAAAACGGCCATTCTTTCGGGTGGATTCACCTACTTTGGCAATTATCTGAAAGATAAATATGGTTTCGATTATATGTATGCCAACGAACTTGAAATAGAAAACGGCAAGCTTACAGGGAATTACATTGGCGATATAGTGGACGGAAAGCGCAAGGCCGAACTGCTCAGATTGATTGCTCAAGTCGAAAAAATCGATCTTCGGCAGACGGTTGCCGTTGGCGATGGAGCGAACGATTTGCCCATGCTTGGCGTTGCAGGTTTGGGAATCGCATTTCATGCCAAACCGAAAGTGAAGCAAAATGCCGAACAATCCCTGTCGACGGTCGGAATCGACGGCATTTTATATTTTCTCGGATACAAAGATTCGATGTTGGATAATTATTGAAATTTTGTTTCGAAAACAAACTGTTTATAGTTTAATCATAAAAAATCATTACAATGGGTAAAAATCCGGATTCTATCGCACCAGTTAATCAACTGATCTGTTTTGTGGATTCCGACACAGGTATAAAACTGAGTGAACTTTCGGCAAAACTCATCTCGCGGACACACGAATCTTCCATCACGCTGCTTCAGCTGATGAACAAAGAACAGGCTGCCAGCATAGACAATTTCGAGAAATACAAAAACGACACATTTCAAGCCGCGATAGAACTATGTAAAAATAGAGGAATCACGATTCGCATTTTCGTAAAAATTTCCGAAAATTTTTTGGACGATATCGTTAACATGGTTGAAGAATTTGGATACAATTTCCTTTCGGTAGGCATTCATCAGCAAATTATCGACGACTCTGCATGGCCACAAAATATGAACATGCAAAACAACGAACCTACAACGGGTTGGAAGAGATCAAATGCTAATGACAATGCTTTTGCCAGAAAAAACGATATCGTCGAACAACTTTCGTCGTTACTCAATAGAGTAATGATTATGACAGGCATCTTTATCAATAAAGATTTTGAAAAGATGAATCATATTTTCATACCTCTACTCGACAACAAAGATGTTCCGCTATTCAGGTTTGTCAACTCTTTCTCTATCAAAGAAGTATCATCGGTAATTACTTGGGATGCGGTGGGCATCATCGAAAATAATCCGGATCTAAAAAAAATGTATCGAGATAAATTACGGAGCAGCGATGGCAAATTTACCCTGTGGGATACAAACAAAAAAATAGATTGCAATTTTATCAAACAACAGGACTTGATGATTATCGGACTCGAAAGTTGGTGCAAACTCATAGGGACAGCTCTCTCGTGGTTTCATGTTCTGCCTTCAACCTTAATCATCAAAGACAAAACAGATTGAAACTCATGAATCAAAAAGAAATACCAGATACTTTATCGGCCGTCAATCGTGCTATCGAAAACAATCGACTCAAAGATGCTTTCGATGGCATAAAAGCATTGCTTGGCGGACAACAAAATTGGACTCTTACAGACCGTCTGAACGAACTCGAAACCAATTACCGGTATATGATTCATTATCTGACTGATGGCGGAAAAGATCCCGATCAGCGCAATATATACCGACTATTGAAACGCAACACATACAAACTAGCCCAGGATGCGGCCGAAAATTTGTACATGAAAACGAGCTCGTTGCTCTTTTTCGAAAAATCACGGATAATGATGATTCGTCAGCCAATTTCGATAGACGAATATCGTGAAATGATTAACAAACAGATAGACACATTTGCAGTACTCGATTTATTGGAAGATGGATATGAAAAAGATTCGCGAATGAAACTCAATGCACAAGCTCACGAACACACGGTTTCGGATCTTTTTTATTCCGTTTTTGCAGGCCCTCGAGCCAACGATGATATGATAGAATCGTATCGTAACTTTATAAACGATACTAACATCCCGATCAACGACAAATGTATGCTCGTTTCGGCACTTACAATGAACGTGATGCAGCGATTCGACGATAAAAAAATCGGATTTATGATCGACGTGGCTCAATTTGGAGTACCCGAAATAGCCATCAGGGCAATTACCGGATTGATTCCCGTTTTTCAGATTTATGCTTCACGTTGGAAACTGTATCCCGAAATCTGCAACCGGTTGGAAGTTTTGGCCGACGATTTCCTATTCACTCGCCGTTTCATGTTTGCCATCATACAATATATTCAAGCGCGCGAAACGGAAAAAATCGCAAGAAAGCTTACCGAAGAAATTCTGCCAGAAATGATGAAAATAAGCCCGATGATCGGGAAAAAAATAAATTGGGACGAATGGATGGGCGAAAGCAGCTTTGACGACAAAAATCCCGAATGGCAGAAAATTCTTGACGAATCGGGATTGAGTCGAAAGCTGGAAGAATTCTCCGAAATGCAACTCGAAGGGGCAGACATAATGCACTCCACTTTTTCGAATCTGAAATCCTATCCTTTTTTCCATGAAATGAGTAACTGGTTTTTACCCTTCGATGGGCATCATTCGCAAGTGCAACAACTCATTTCGGACCTCGAAGATAGCAATCAGCTTTTAAAATCGCTTATCGAACAACCTATCATCTGCAATTCCGACAAATATTCGTTTTGCTTCAGTATTATGCAGCTGCCGGCTGAGTATCGCAAAATGACAATTTCTCAACTTTCTGCCGAAGGTGATGAAATTCAGAAAATGATGGAAGAAGGTATGGCTCTCAATCCAAACCAAAAAGAGGAAATGATTTTTCGACAATATTTGCAGGATTTATATCGCTTCCATAAACTTTTTTCGAAAAAGTCCGATTTCATCGACATCTTTGCTCTCCCACTCGATTTCCACAAAATCGAAATATTAAGTCCGATTACGCGAACTCCGGAAAATCTTCAGCGAATTGCATTGTATTATTTCGAAAAAAATCATTTCGAAGAAGCGTTGGAAGCATATACCTTATTGGCCGGAGAAGGTTTACAAAATGCCGAAGTATGGCAAAAAATCGGTTATTGCCGTCAGATGTTGGGCAATATTCGTGAGGCACTCGAAGCTTACATCAATGCCGATCTCATCGACGAAAACAACACTTGGGCGTTGCGCCGAATAGCCCAATGCTATCGTTTGCTGAAGCAGCCGAAAGATGCACTTGAATACTATCGTCGCCTTGAGCAGCTAAAGCCCAACGATTTGAATATTCAACTTAACATCGGACATTGCTATCTCGAGCTGAAAAATTATGCGGAAGCTCTCAACTATTATTTTAAGGTCGAACTCATCGACAGCAGCAATACCCGAGCCTGGCGTTCTATCGCGTGGTGTGCCTTTCTGTCGCGAAAATTCGATATCGCGCGATCCTATTATGCCAAAATCATCGAATCGAAGCCCAATGCTCAGGACTATATGAATGCCGGACACGTTGAACTTTGTACGGATAATATCAAAACAGCCGTAAAACTTTATAAAAAGTCGCTAAAAGTGGCAAATAGTTTCGAAACATTTTCGGCCATGCTGCACGAAGATGAGAATGAACTTCGCGAAGCCGGCGCCAATACCGAATTATTACCGATTATCATCGATAAAATCAAGTACGATCAGGAAGAAAATCAATAATCATCTATTGAACACAAAATTGAGCTATGATTTGTAAAGGCCTTTATTCACGATAAAATCATAGACTTGCGAAGGAACAAAGGCCCGCATGTTTTTCCCGGCTTTTATGCTATCTCTAACGAATGTGGATGAGATTTCGACAATCGGAGCAGCAACACTATGTACATTTGATGAAAATTCCGAAGGAATCGTGGCAAGTGCGCCCATTCTTGGATAGATAAGAATTTGATATTCGCGACGAAGGCGTTCATAATCTTTCCATTGATCGAAAATTGCCCAATTGTCGCTTCCAATAATCAACGTAAATTCGGCATCGGGATTTTCGTCCGAAAGTTTTTCGAGCGTATCGATGGTATAAGACGGTCGCTGCATGCGGAATTCAACATCCGAAACCTGAAAATTGTGGAAATCACGCAAAGCGATCTGCACCATCTCAAGGCGAATATCGTCATCCGGCAAGTCGTCGACATCCTTCAGCGGATTGTGAGGCGTAACCACAAACCACACTTCGTCCAGATAGGTAAATTCGTGCATGTAGTTGGCTAAAACCAAATGCCCTATATGGATGGGATTGAAAGTTCCCGAGAATATTCCGATTTGTTTTTTATTCATTTCACCCAATTTCGGATAAAAGCATACAGCCCGAGCATCTACTCACCAATAGCTTCGACATCCGTGCCCTTCGGGTATGTAGCCAATCACACTTTTTTCAATAGCGAGATGAGCCACAACAACAAAATTGCACCAACTAACGACGTAACAAGACTTCCGATAATGCCACCGTCGGTGCCGATACCCAACAGTCCGAATACCCATCCACCGATAACTCCGCCCACAATACCTACCACAAGGTTGATGAGCAGTCCGAAGCCTCCGCCTCTCATTATTTTACCGGCCAGCCATCCTGCAACAGCTCCTATGACAATAAACCAAAACCAATTCATAATTTTCCGATTTAAAAGTTGTTTATCGGGTTGCGATTTGCAATCGATTCTATAATATGGATATTAACATCTCGAAATTACAAATTGTTTACAAATGGAGAGACAACTTATTGTTAACACATTCTGCTTTTATAATCTTCGTAACCATATTGTCGATAAAGCACAAACTTATTGTCTTTTGTCCACAAGCCGATAGAAGGATGTGAAACACCGTTGAACATGGTGGTTTTGACAATGGTATAATGAATCATATCTTCAAAAACAATTCGATCGCCCACTTTCAGAGGCTCATCGAACGACCAGTCGCCCATGAAATCGCCACTCAAACAACTATTTCCCCCCATACGATACGTAGGTTTTCCCGCTACAGCTTCCTGATAGGCACCCCGAATGACCGGTTTGTAAGGCATCTCGAGGCAATCGGGCATGTGGCAGGCAAACGAAACGTTAAGCATGGCGGTTTTTATGCCGTGATTTTCAACAATATCCGTAACTGTAGATACCAAAGAACCGGTTTGCCAGGCAAATGCACTTCCCGGTTCCATGATGATTTCGAGATGCGGATAACGCGATTTCAAATCTTTTAAAAGCCCGATCAGATGCTCGATATTGTAATCTTTGTGCGTCATCAGATGTCCGCCGCCCAAATTAAGCCATTCGATTTCCGGAAATAGATGACCGAATTTGCTTTCTACCGCTTTCAGAGTTTCTTCCAGCGCATAGGAATTATTTTCGCACAGGTTGTGAATATGCAAACCTGTGATGCCTTCGGGCAGCTTGTCACCAAGTTTATCGGCCGTAACTCCGAGACGTGAACCGGAAGCACTGGGATTATACAAATCGGTTTCAACAACCGAAAATTCCGGATTGATGCGCAGTCCGCATTTAACGGATTTACCAAAAGATTTGACTTGCGGATAAAACCGTTCGAACTGACCTAGCGAATTGAAGGTGATATGACTGCTGTATTTTAATAAAACAGGAAATTCCTCGTCGGTGTAAGATGGTGCATAGGTATGTGCCGGACTTCCCATTTCCTCAAAAGCAAGTTGAGCTTCAGCCACCGAACTTGCCGTAGATTGTCCGATATATTCGCGTACAATGGGGAATGATTTCCATAAAGCGAAAGCCTTGAAAGCCAAAATAATATTTACACCTGCCCGATCCTTTACCGAGCGAATAAGTTGAAGATTTCGTCGCAATAGTTCCTCTTCCATTATGTAGCACGGAGAAGGAATTTTAGAAAGATCTATCATTTTCGGAGAATTTATTTTGCCGACAAAGGTAAGCAATTTTCGAGGTTTAGCGGGAAAATACTTTTTTTGAGGAAACTGTTTTCTAAAAAAATCGCCGAAAGCTAACTTCCGGCGATTAACGAGTGCGAATAAAAAAATCTCGTGTTATTTCGAAAAGGTCGCATTCTTCATGCTTCCGGTTTCAAGCAAAGCTTTATGAAAAGCAAAGCATGAATAGAGACTTTGTGGAATATGGCCTTTGACACCCAAATTGAGATATTCGTGCAGAAGTGGACGATAATCGGGATGAGCACATTTTTCGATAATTTCAACAGCGCGCGAACGAGGGTCTTTACCACGCAAGTCGGCCACACCATACTCCGACACAATAATTTTTACCGAATGCTCACTGTGATCTTCGTGAGTAGCCTTAGGTACAATACAACTGATATTACCATCCTTGGCAACAGACGGCGTAAGGAAAATCGAAAGGTAAGCATTGCGGGTGAAGTCACCTGAACCGCCAATACCGTTCATCATACGCGTTCCGTTTACGTGAGTCGAATTTACATTTCCAAAAATGTCCACTTCGATAGCCGTGTTGAGTGCCAAGACACCCATACGGCGAATTACTCCCGGATTGTTGGAAATTTCGGAAGGTCGCAACACTAGTTTCTTTTTGAAATAATCCAAATCGTTATAAAACTGATGGAGTACGTCGTTGCTGACCGTGAGTGAACAACCGCTTGCAAACGAAATATTGCCTTCCTCCATCATTTCGATCACGGCATCCTGAATGACTTCGGTGTAAACTTCGAAACGAGGAATACCATCGTTGTTTCCCATAGCCGATAACACAGCATTGGCGATATTTCCTACACCCGACTGTACGGGCAAGAAAGTGCGAGGTATGCGACCGGCCTTAATTTCTTCGACAAAAAAGTCAGCCACATTCTCACCTATCTTCGCCGTGATTTCGTCCACAGGAGCAAATGGGCTTCCATCGCCGTCTTTCTCTGTTTCCACAACATAAATTTTGTTCGGATTCACCTTCACATATTCCAATCCGATACGGTTTTGTACTTCGTAGATAGGTATTTCACGACGTTTTGGCGGATCCATCAACTCATACATATCGTGCAGTCCACGCAATTTCTGAGGGACACTTTTATTCAATTCCACAATCACAATCTTTGCCATACGGCAAATAGTTGGCAGGATACCGACGCCGGTTGTAGGAACAATCTGACCATTCTCGGTAACTTCGCATGCTTCAACCACAGCAACATCCACATTGCCCAAAAATCCATAACGAATTTCCTGAGCAAGTTGCGAAAGATGAAGGTCGTAATAAGCCACTTCGCCACTGTTGATGGCATCTCGCAAATCCTTATTGGTTTGATAGGGCGTACGAAACTTGATGGCTTTGGCTCTCGAAAGAGCTCCATCGATAGCATCTCCTGTGGAAGCACCGGTGAAAACACCGATTTTGAAAGGATTACCTTTAGCGTGTTCTTCTTCCGCGCGTTTGGCAATTTCCACCGGAACAACTTTAGGGCATCCGGCATGCGTAAATCCACTGAAACCTACGTTATCGTTGTTTTTGACAAGGGCTGCAGCTTCTTGAGCACTCACATAATTTAAAGACATAATACGAAAGTTTGTTATTTTTGTTGTCGTTGAAAAACTAATAAATTCGTTTGAGTGTTTAATATTTTCGAGTAAAGATTTCGGAGTATAAAAAAGCCTTCGTCCACTCCTCGGTGTCGCCGTTAACAAGTTCACGCACCAAAGGATGAGTCTGTTCGGACCTCCTTGTGATTTCGTCCTGCGACTCAGCGTCTCCAATTGCGTACAAAGAATTTTCTATCGCCCTTTCTCCTTCGTTAATAGTACGATTATTCACAAGATCGAGGGAAGATTGGAAAACGGGGGGTTGGTTTGATTTTGGTTTTACCGATTCTTCGTTTTTCGCTTTTTGAACCGAACGTCGACGTAGAATATCCGGCGTTCGATCATTGATAGGCGGATGATCCTGCGAGGAAGGGGATATAACAGGACCGCCACTATTTTCTTCCTTTTTCGGTTTCTTTAAGAATGAAAATATGAGAATGAATAAGACGAGAATAAAATAAATAATATCTCCGGCGTCCATATATTTATTTTGATTAATTTTGCAGTCAACAAAAGTAGTGAAAAATTACGAATTAAGGAAGTTGGTCAATAAAAAAATCGGGAGTAACTTCACAGTCTCTCCCGACAGATTAACCAAAACCTTAACTATGAAAAAATTTTATTATTTCTTCACTGCAAATGTAAAACAAGATTATCGATTCTGCAACTTTTCGAACAGAAAATCTTTTTCTTTCGCAGCAAAATTTTAATATGAAATAATCACAAAATGGATAAAAACAACAATCATACAAATATCGAAAAAAAATTATTTATCGAAACCTATGGCTGCCAGATGAACGTGGCAGACTCAGAAGTGGTAGCTTCAGTCATGCAAATGGAAGGATATCGACTTACCGAAAATTTGAAGGAAGCCGACGCCGTTTTTGTGAACACCTGCTCCATACGCGACAATGCCGAACAAAGGGTTGTGCAACGCCTCGAATATCTGAATGCAATCAAAAAACAGAAAAAAGGGAAAATGATTATCGGTGTGCTCGGTTGTATGGCCGAAAGAGCCAAAACAGATCTTATCGATACGTACAAAGCCGATATTGTCATTGGTCCCGATGCTTATCTCGATTTGCCAAACCTTGTTGGGCTGGCCGAACAAGGAGAAAAAGCCATTAATGTTGAATTATCGAAAACCGAAACATATAAAGATGTCATTCCATTAAAAATAGGCGGAGGCATCACGGGATTTGTTTCTATCATGCGTGGATGCGATAAGTTTTGCACCTATTGCATCGTCCCATTCACACGCGGTAGAGAACGAAGTCGCGAACCGGAGAGCATTCTGAACGAAATACGAGATATGCAGCAAAAAGGATTTAAGGAGGTTACGCTTTTAGGACAAAATGTCAATTCATATCTGTACGATGACGGCAATCAAAAAATCGATTTTCCGTCGTTGCTCGAAATTGTGGCTCAAGCGTTCCCGACTATGCGCATCCGCTTCACAACCTCTCATCCCAAAGATATGACAGACAGAACGATCGAAGTGATTGCCCGGTACCGAAATCTGTGCAACTTTATTCACTTGCCGGTGCAGTCGGGTAGTTCGCGCATGCTCAAACTGATGAATCGAAAATACGATAGAGAATGGTATCTCGACCGTATTACGGCAATTCGTCGCCTCATTCCCGATTGCGGTTTGTCAACAGACATCATGTGTGGTTTCCACTCCGAAACAGAAGAAGATCACAATGAAACGCTTTCGCTGATGCGTCAAGTACGCTTCGATTCGGCTTTCATGTTTAAATATTCCGAACGACCGGGTACTTTTGCTGCCAAAAGACTTGAGGACAATGTTCCCGAAGAAGTAAAAGTGCGTCGACTGCAAGAAATTATCGATTTGCAAAATCAACTTTCGCAACAAAGCAACCAAAATGATGTCGGCAAGACTTTCGAAGTGTTGGTCGAAGGATTTTCGAAACGGTCGCGCGAACAACTTTTTGGTCGTACCGATCAAAACAAAGTAGTTATTTTCGATAAACAGAATTATCGTGTAGGCGATTTAGTCACGGTTCGAATCACCGGGCACACTTCAGCAACTCTTTTTGGGGAAACCATTATAGACAAGGAGAATTATATTTAACAAATTTGAGAACAATTTTCCGACAAAAATCGTTGTAGTAAATAAAGACGGTTTTATAAACCGTTGAAAAACGACAAACTAACTATTTAAAAAAATTAAAACTATGAAATCAGAAGCTAAATTACTTTTAGGATTAGGTATCGGTGTAGCTCTGGGAGCTGCTATCGGATACATCATGGGGAGCGATCGTAAAGAAGAATGGCTCGAACAGGCTAACGAATTCGCCGATAAAGTTCGTGCTAACGTTAAAACGGCCATATATCGCGGAAAAAGTGAAGTAAATGATTTGAAAGAAGATATCGACGATATTGCCGAAATTGCAAAAAAAGAACTTGCCAAGCAATAAATTGAACATTTCTTTTATTATCTAAACGATGGAAGATAAAACAGTTAGTACATTGTTTGAGGAATTGAAAGAAGATGTATCGAAATATGTGAACGATACTATTCAGCTCGTCAAACTTCAGGCCTTCGAAAAAATCGGTATAGGCTCTGCCAACACAGCTTATAGTGTCCTTCTCATCTTTTTCGTTTTGTTCGCTTTGTCACTCATACTTATCACTGCCGGTTTTTATTTGGGTGATTTGCTGCAAAGCAATTGGATGGGTTTCGGAATCGTTTTGGTAGTAACACTACTGCTGCTATTTATATTACTATTTTCAAAAAAAACGATCACTACAAACCTTACCAATAAAGTAATTAAGTTTTTGATGGATGACGAAAACAAGAAAAAAGAAGAGAAATGAAAACATATAAGCTTACACCTCTCGAACAACTCCAAATGGAGAAGAAAAGGCTTCGTGAAGAACGTGCCGTTGCCGAACAGCGCATGAGTTTTCAATTCCAATACTTGGCTGACAACTGGGGAACTCTTCTCACGAAAGGTGTTACCTCTTCCATCAAAAATAAGATATCGGAAACAGTAGATGGCATTTCTTCGTCAGGAAATGCCTCTCTTGCTCCTTTCATCACCAAACCGTCGGTATTTAACTGGAGAGGGTTGATCAAATCAAACCTGCCTTTTCTCGTCGGTTCGATTGTATGGAAAACGGCAAAACCCGCATTAATTGCTTTTGCGACACAAAAAGTATCGTCTCTTATTTTCGGTCGAAGAAGAAAATTGCTTAAAAAGTGAGTGAAAAAAATTTTGAACAGCGCTTTATCATTAAAGCGTCAGTTAAATCAACGATCTGTGGACGGTGCTAACACCGTCCACTTTTGCTATCTTCGAGCAAAGCAAATTCACGTCCTCAACACTATGCACATGCACATTGATAACCCCTTCAAAAATACCGTCGTTCGACGACACATTTACACTTTGGATATTCACAACCACATCTTCGGCTAATTTCGACAAAATAGTGTTTAAAATCCCAATTCGGTCGATACCGGTAAAAGCTATCGAAGCCAAAAACGAATATTGATGGTAATCTCCCCAGCGCACGGCGATTATTCTATCGCCGAAATTCGATTTTAACTTTATTCCTGTTTCACACGAACGTTTGTGTACTTCCACCTCGTTGCGATCGTTGATATAACCAAAAACCTCATCACCCGGCAAAGGTTTGCAACATGGCGCTACAATAAAATTTTTTTTGAATCGCTCTTCCTTGAGTTCATAAACTTGTTTCGTATCAATGGCGGGCGAGGATATATTCTTTTTATCGGTGTCGGAAGGGGAAGTAATAAGGCCCGTTTCAACTGGAGATTTTTTCATCGCGCTCATGGCCTGCTTCATATATTTCATGAACAAATTCTCGCTTTTGGGCAATGTCTCCTTTATTTTGTAGAAGCGATCGGGAGATTCGGGTAAAACAACCTCGTTGTTTCCTATCAGATAATAAAGATCTTCCCTTTTTTCGACCTTATAGTAATTCAATATTTTGGTCATGACATTATTGTCGATAGGTTCGTTGTTGAACAGTTCGTCAAGCATGACCTTCCCTTTTTCGGCAATTCTTCGTTTCTGTCGTCTTAGAGATGCTTCGATTTTTGTACGAGCTTTGGCTGTGGTTACGAAATTGAGCCATTCGGGCTGTGGATTTACAGTTTGCGATGTAAGAATTTCTACCTGATCGCCACTCTTCAGTTTATAACTCAATGGCACCAGCGTATGATTGACTTTAGCGCCGAGACAATGATCTCCAATCCTTGTATGAATGCGGTAAGCAAAATCGAGAGCAGTTGCATCTTGCGGCAGCGTGATAATTTCGCCTTTGGGCGTAAACACGAAAATCTCCGACGAAAAGAGATTCATTTTCACGGTATCCAAAAAGTCAATAGCATTGGGATTGGGATTAGCCAATATTTCCTGAATGGTGCGAATCCACTTGTCGAGTTCACTGTCTTCCTCCACCCTATTCTCCTTGTATTTCCAATGCGCGGCAAACCCTTTTTCGGCAATATCGTCCATGCGGCGACTGCGAATCTGAATCTCGATCCATTTTCCGTCCGGACCCATAACAGTGAGGTGGAGCGCCTGGTAACCATTCGATTTGGGGTGACTTAACCAATCGCGAATGCGGTCGGGTCGAAGTTTATAAATATCGGTAATAGCCGAATATATGTCCCAACACTGTTTTTTCTCATCCATTCCGGGCGTTACTTCGAAAATAATACGTACGGCAAACAAATCATACACTTCTTCGAAGCTAATCCCCTTGGCTTCCATCTTTTTCCAAATAGAGTAAACCGATTTCACCCGAGCACGCATTTCGTATTGTATGCCCATTTTGTCCAAAGCCTTAATGACAGGTTCTGCAAAATGTTCATAAATCTTGTTTCGTTCAGGAGCGGTCTCTTCTATTTTTCTGGTCAGTTCGGCATAAATGTCGGGATGCTCGTACTTAAAGCACAACTCTTCGAGCTCGGTTTTGATGGCAAACAATCCCAATCTATGTGCCAGCGGCGCATAGATATAAAGCGTTTCGCCGGTTATCTTAAACTGCTTTGCAGGAGTCATTGACGAGAGTGTGCGCATATTGTGCAATCGATCGGCAATTTTGATAAGAATAACACGAATATCCTCCGACATGGTGAGTAACAGCTTTCTGAAATTTTCGGCCTGAGCCGAAACATTGTCGCCGAACATTCCACTCGAAATTTTGGTGAGTCCATCCACAATCTGTGCAATTTTATCGCCGAACATCATGCGAATATCTTCAACCGTGTAATCGGTGTCCTCTACCACATCGTGCAGCAATGCTGCCGATATGGAAGTCGAACCGAGCCCCATTTCTCTCGAAACGATGCGAGCTACGGCCAACGGGTGCATAATATATGGTTCTCCCGATCGCCTGCGCGCACCTTTGTGGGCTTCATTTGCCAAATTAAATGCTTTGGTAATGATATCGACTTTGCGCCGGTGATTAGAATTTAAATAATCATTGAGAAGAGCCTGAAACTCATCATTTATCATTTTCTCTTCTGCTGCCTGTCTTTCTTCGTCACTCATTGTGCTGAACTGGAATATATACATAGCGAAATTACAAAAATTCCGCCAATTATAGCATTTCTTCTCAAGAATTAATAGACAAATACATAATTCGCATTTTTCTTGTTAAAAAGATAAAAAGATATCCTCGTTTCGACAAAAAAAAATACCTTTGTCGTACAGTTAACAGGGGTGCCTCATAACAACGGGCTGAGATCATACCCAATAACCTGATCCGGATAATGCCGGCGTAGGGAAAAGGCAAAGCTCACATATACACGTGGCTTTATTTTTTTGGTATTTCTCTTCAATAATCCCCTTTTTTGTTTCACTTCCTTCCGTTTCAATCAAAAGATTCGGAGGCCAAACCAATGTAAAATGAAAAAGGTTATTACTTTTCTGGCAGGAGTTCTTTCTCTTGCAACCCTCGCAGCTCAGCAAGCTTCGAGCGACAGTTTAAAAAACATTCAACTCGAGGAAGTAGTCGTTTCGGCCACAAGGGCAACGTCCGGCATGCCTGTGGCTTTTACCAACATCGAAAAGGAATCGATCTATCAGAACAATTTCGGACGTGACATTCCTTACATCATGGCGCTCACGCCATCGGTTACAGTAACTTCGGATGCCGGCACAGGTATTGGCTATACGGCTTTTCGCATTCGCGGAACGGATGCCAATCGCATCAACGTAACCATCAACGGCATCCCATATAACGACGCCGAATCGCATGGCGTTTTCTTTGTCGATCTGCCCGATTTCGCCTCATCACTCGCTTCGATGCAAATACAACGTGGCGTAGGCACTTCTTCCAACGGTGCTGCTGCTTTCGGTGCAAGCATTAATATGAAAACCGATAACTCGGGTACAAAACCTTATAGCTCGATAGGAACAAATTTCGGGTCGTTCGGCACATGGAAAAACACCATTTCGATGGGAACCGGACTGCTAAATCGCCATTTTGCCATCGACGGACGATTCTCGAATGTGAAATCCGACGGATTCATCGATAGGGCTTGGGTAGATATGCAATCCTACATGTTTTCGGCCTCTTACTTTGCCGATAAAACCATGATCAAGTTCCTCACTTTCGACGGGAAAGAAAAAACCTATCAAGCCTGGAACGGTGTCGATCTCGATTTGGTGAAATCCGATCCTGCAAACTACACCCGGCATTACAACGAATTGGGACGTTATGTGGATGACGATGGCAATATTAAGTTTTATGACAATCAGATCGACAATTACCACCAGACACATTATCAACTGCTATTCACACAATCGCTCAACGAGAAATGGATGTTGAACGCTGCTCTCCACTACACCAAGGGAAAGGGCTATTACGAAGAGTACAAAACCGATCGCGATTATGCCGAATACGGATTGACGGCTCCCATCGAAAATGATCAACCTCGCAATAAGACCGACCTTATCCGACAGAAATGGCTTGACAACGATTTCTACGGACTCATTTTTGCCGCCAATTATCAACACCGAGCTACCGAAGTTACATTTGGAGGCGGAGCAAATCAATACGACGGCAATCACTACGGTAAAATACTTTGGGTGCGGTTTCCCCACAAATTTACACCCGGTCGCGAATGGTATCGAAGCACATCCGACAAAAACGATTGGAATGTCTATGTGAAAACTACTTCCGAAATTCTGCCCAAACTTATCGGGTTTATCGACTTGCAGTATCGACATATCTTTTACGAACTCGACGGCCAAAACGATAAATACGATGCGAAGAAAGGAACAATGTTCGATTTGACGCAACAGCACGATTTTTCGTTTTTCAATCCCAAAGCCGGCATCACTTACAATATCGACCCCCGCAACCACCTTTATGCTTCGTTCGCCGTTGCCAATCGCGAGCCCAATCGCAACAACTACACCGATGCCGGCCCCAACGAAAAACCCACTTCGGAACGGTTGTACGACACCGAAGTCGGTTATCGCTACGAATCACCCAACTTCAGCTTCGGAGCCAATTACTATTACATGCACTACAAAAATCAACTCATACTGACCGGAAAAATCAGCGAAATAGGTGAACCGCTCACTACCAACATTCCTCGAAGTTACCGTACCGGCCTGGAACTGACAACGGCTATTAAGTTTCACCCCCAATGGCGATGGGACGCTAACCTGACACTGAGTAGCAACAAAATCAGTCATTTTGTGGAACAGAGTGTGGATGAGTATGATGCCGACTGGAATTGGATCGGATCGCGCGACAACGATCTCGGAAAAACCGATATTGCCTTTTCGCCCGATATCATCGCCAACAGTATCCTGACGTTCACTTACCGGCAATTCGAAGCAGCGCTACAAAGCAGCTATGTGAGCCGCCAATATCTCGACAACACATCTGACCGC
>JARKPE010000133.1 GCA_029975415.1 Dysgonamonadaceae bacterium
TTTATTCAAAAACAAGGACATTGTTACCGCATACGAGCCTTCGTGAGGAACATTATATCGATCTATCACGAAATTTTGTCGGCAAGCCTAAAATCTTTCCTACCCATTTCCGGAGTGACGGTTGAGTGCCAGCGTTCAAAATCAAAATGAAATATGCAATTTATTGTACGATTATTTTCTTGAAAAATTACCGTTCATTATCCTTTTTTAATTTAGGATACTTTGCGGATGATCATATCTTTTGATCACGGCGCGAAAAGCATTTGAGCTATAATCCTTTTTCCGAAAGATATCTCTCGGCGTCGATAGCTGCACGACAGCCTGCTCCTGCTGCGGTAACGGCTTGCCGATAAATAGGATCGGCCACATCGCCGGCAGCAAAAACACCCTCGATATTGGTCTTTGTGGTTGGATGCTGTGTTTTGATGTATCCGACTTCATCCATTTCGAGAAACTCTTTGAATATGTCGGTGTTCGGCTGATGTCCTATGGCAAGAAAAAAACCATCTATGGCGATGTCCACTTTTTCTTCGTCGGGCTGTCCCTTGCGTTTCACTAAATGGGCTCCTTCAACGCCGTTTTCGCCAAATAAACCTTCAGTTTGGTGTTCGAACAAAATTTCGATTTTGGGATTATTCATCACCCTTTGCTGCATAATCTGCGAAGCGCGCAAATAGGGCTTTCTTACAATCATATAGACTTTGTCGGCCAATCCGGCAAGGTAAAGAGCTTCTTCGCAGGCAGTGTCGCCGCCACCAACTACGGCAACTTTCTTTTTACGATAGAAAAAACCATCGCAAGTGGCGCACGCCGAAACGCCTTGTCCTGCATATTTTGTTTCGTCGGGAATCCCCAAATACTTTGCTGAGGCACCTGTACAGATAATCACCGTGTCAGATTCGATGATGTGTTCGTTGTCGATTGTAACCTTTAGGGGCCGAACCGAAAAATCCACCGCTGTAGCTCGTCCTGGATAAACTTCCGTTCCATATTTTTGTGCTTGTTTTTTTAAATCTTCCATCAACTCGGGGCCGCTTATGCCGTCGGGATATCCTGGAAAATTTTCTACTTCGGTGGTGGTAGTCAATTGTCCTCCGGGTTGCAATCCCTCAAATAAAACGGGTTCGAGATTGGCGCGTGAAGCGTAAATGGCCGCTGTATAGCCTGCCGGTCCTGATCCGATGATCAAACATCTTACTTTGTCTCTCATATTTTGAATGCTTTAAAAAATCGTTTTATATAAAAAGCGAATTTGCGCTTAATCGATGCAAAGGTATTACTATTCTTCTGTTCCTAAAACAGTTATCATAATTATCTATTTGCAGTAAATGAGGTCTTTTTACATCCGGTAGGACGATCCTCTTTTGATATCTTTCCGCACAGCCTTCGAGCCGTGTTAACGCAAATCCACAATTTCGGCTTCGGGATGCAGGGCGGAGTTAAAGACGAAAATCGAATCGTCAAAATGATAGTTTGTGTTGTAATTGTTGATATCAATTACATTTTTTATGTTATTGGTCAAAATGGTTTTCACTTGTACGATCGAATTTGTTTTCTGATCGATAGCTACTTCTATTTGCTTGAAATTACCTTGTTTCTCAGTAGGAGTAAGTAGAATGACGGAAACATCTTTTCCGTTTATTTTTTTCGAAACTGGATCTCGTAGCGAAAATCCGGTTTTGTAGATATTGAGGAGTGCTAACGGACTGATAGATGCAATTTCGTTGCTCGAGGGTGCACTCACGTTTACTTCGTTGGTGCTTTTTATCCACACCCATTGTGTTTTTCCATCGAACCATGTTTCCATGTCGGGCATTTCGAGTTTGAATTTGTTATGCTTTGCCATTGCTTTTCCCGATTGAGAGGGATAGCTTTGTCCATTAGCCTCGATTGTGGTGACACTGAAGGTAAAACTCACTCCATTCGATTTTTCGTATGTCGCAGAGGCCTTATCGAGAATTGACCTCGATTGCATGGAGTTTTGCGCCGACAGAATGCCGGCAGAGAGAATGGCGGTAAGCAGAATTGCAATTTTTTTCATAATCTATCCTTTTTTCATCATTCATCCTTTGTAGGACGGCCGTTTATTCAGAACGTTTAATTAATCGGGAGGAATATAGAGGGAAAAATAGGGTTGAGCCTATTTTAACGAATCGAGGAGCTTTTCGAGCGAATACTCGTCGGAGATGTACACCTCGCGGGGTTTGCTTCCCTGAACAGGTCCTACGATGCCCGCAGCCTCCAGCTGATCCATCAGTCTGCCTGCACGATTGTATCCGATGGAGAATTTCCTTTGAATAAGCGAAGTCGATCCCTGCTGGTGGACGACGATCAATCGGGCGGCTTCGTCGAAAAGCGGATCACGATCGTTTATGTCAACCGATTCGCGATTTTCGTCTTCGGACGAAGCGACTTCGGGTAAAGCAAATGCAGCTTCATAGCCACGCTGACTTCCGATGTATTGAGCGATTTCTTCCACCTCGGGCGTATCCACAAAAGCACATTGAATGCGGATTAGATTGCTTCCCTGCGAGAAAAGCATGTCGCCGCGACCGATCAACTGGTTGGCGCCGTTCATGTCGAGAATGGTTCGTGAGTCGATTTGAGAAGTAACTCTGAATGCCATGCGCGCCGGGAAATTGGCCTTAATCGTGCCCGTAATGATATTGGTTGTCGGTCGCTGTGTGGCAATCACCATGTGAATGCCTACGGCACGGGCTTTTTGGGCAATACGCGCAATCGGCATTTCTATTTCTTTGCCGGCCGTCATAATCAAGTCGCCAAACTCGTCGATGACCACCACGATGTAGGGCAAATAGCGGTGTCCGTTATTGGGATTAAGGCGGCGTTTGACGAATTTCTCGTTATACTCTTTAATGGTGCGCACGTGCGCGCGCATCAGCAATTCGTATCGGTCGTCCATCTCTTTGGTGAGCGAGTTGAGCGTCTTGGTCACTTTCGAAACATCGGTGATGATCGCCTTTTCTTCATCCGGGAGCTTGGCCAGATAATGCCGTTCGATGGTTTGATAGATGTTGAATTCCACCATTTTGGGATCAACCAACACCATTTTCATTTCCGAGGGATGCTTTTTGTAAAGCAGCGAGGTGATTATAGCATTCAATCCCACAGATTTTCCTTGTCCGGTAGCACCGGCCACGAGCAAGTGTGGCATTTTGGTGAGGTCGAAAATAAACACTTCGTTGGTGATCGTTTTCCCCAAGGCTACAGGAAGATCATAAGAGCACTCCTGAAACTTTTTGGAGGCAATGACCGATTGCATTGAAACAATTTGTGGATCTTTGTTAGGAACTTCTATTCCGATGGTTCCTTTTCCGGGCATGGGCGCGATGATGCGGATGCCGAGAGCCGAGAGACTAAGCGCGATATCGTCTTCGAGATTTTTGATGCGAGAAATTCTGACACCGGCCTGCGGCACAATTTCGTAGAGTGTGATGGTAGGTCCGACGGTTGCTCGGATGGAGGTAATTTCGATGCCGTAGTTGTGTAATGTCCGTATGATTTTGTCCTTGTTCTCGGTTTGTTCCTGCATATCCACATCCTTTCCGTTAGGAGCATACACTTTCAGCAAATCGAGTGATGGGGCTTTATAGTCCGACAGATCTTTTTTGGGATCATAATCTTCCATCTCCGTTATCTGTGGATTTTCGTTGGAAATCTCCGGTGTATTTTTCGAAGAAATGTCGTCGGGGGTTTTATCCATTATGGCCGATTCTTCTTTAGGCACTACTACTTCGAAGTCTTTTTTAAGGGAAGATTCCTTGACAACATTCATCGAAGTTTCAAAATTGGCAGTCAAAATTTTTTCATTGTCTTTCACGGTATCCGGCGTGATAGCCGTATCGTTGCTCATTATTTCGATACCGCTCAGGTCGTCGGGCCTTTCTCTCTTTTTAAAGATCTTTTTGAAAAAAGAATGTTTCTCTTTTACTTCAGATTCTTCTTCCCCGGTGTCGATATCCGATTCATCTTCTTCGATTGAAAATTCAATCTCTTTTTCCGGGACTAAGGACTGAAATTTAGGTGTATTGTTGAGAATAGATTGCTGTATTTGCCGAACAGAAGTGCGTCGAACCACAACCATAAAAACCAGGATAAAGAGTAATATTACCAAAATCACTCCCGGCCATCCAATGGTATTTTCGAGCATCATTTCTATTTGATTTCCGTGACTTCCTCCCCAAATGATGTGGCTTTTCGGAAAAAGTTTCCCGAGAACAAATGCGCTTGCGATAGACCCGCCTGTAAGGGCAAATGCAGTCAGAAAAAATACTTTGGCTAACGAAACACGGGTAACTCCCATAAACCGCAGTCCCAGATATATTGCAAAGAGGGGGATGAGAAGCGAAAAAATGCCAAATCCGCCGTTAATCAACCTTTCGCTCAGGATAGCTCCACCGGTGCTTGTCCAATTTTCCACGTGAACCGTTTTGTCGTTTATCAGTTCCCAGAACGATCTGTTGCTGATAATACTCTGATCGGCAGCACCGGTAAAAAAGAACGAAACCATAGCCATGAATCCGAATATTCCTGCAAAAGCGATGATAACACCCAGCACGAAGCGTACACGTTCGCTACGGAAAAAAACCATAATCCCGTTTTTGCGTTTACTTGCGGCGGGGTTTTTTTTATTTATTCTTCTCTTTCTTTTCTTAGCCATTCTATGTTTTGCCTGTTTCTGTTTTCTCGAAATGTCTTTCGAATATCGAATGATTTCTATAGTACAAATATTTGCAAATGTAATAAAAAAGGTAATGCAGTTGAAAAGATAAATTCTATGTTTGCCTCAATTTCGTCTGACTTCAAATGTTTCCCGTCTCCATTTGCTCCCGCACGATTATGAAATTACGAATTTCAATTTTTGTTTGTTTTTTTGCTGGTGCAGATATTCTCCATTCAGCGGCAATGGTTCTGCCTTTCAGGAAGGGATTGTCGTTGTGTCTTTGTCCGTAGGTCGTTGACCTGCGGTTATGGAGGTTGTTGCCTTTCAGGCAAAAGGGGAAAAAGTTGAACTAAACAAACTTCTAACTTTATGAACTTATTTGATTATCATAACCCCTGCACTGTCTGGCGGCAGGACTTGTCCCCTTATCTTATGGAGACAATGTCCATTTCATATTGCATATTACACATATGCTCCGTAGGAGCATACCTATGGTAGAAAATAATTTACGCAACCATTTTATAAAGCCCTGTCGGGGCGACCATCCTTTAATCCTGAAATTGTTATCGGATGGTCATCCCTACGGGATTTTGTGTTTTGGTTCGGTCTCTTTCTCTACCAAAAGGTTGTCCCTACGGGGCAAAATCCATTTCATCTGCTACTCGCTTTTATCTCTTTATGACTTTTAACTTTATGAACTTTCAAACTGTATCTGAGTGCTTCTACTAATGCAGTACCACACGAAAGGATTCGTGCGGCAGCGGGGTTTATACTAATAATGATGACAGGCTGCGAAGTGGATTAGAGGAAACATGGAGCACCCATGGAGGAAACATGGAGTTGCCTCGGAGCTATGTCGGAGCTATAGCGTAGGAGGGTTATGGATGGATTGGATTGAAATGAAGGATAGGAGCAAGGTTTGGCAGCGTGGGGTCATCCCTACGGGATTTTGTGTTTTGGTTCGGTATTTTTTTCTACCAAAAGGCTGTCCCTACGGGACAAAATCCATTTCATCTGCTATATTTATGAATTAAAGTTTCATTCAATCGTGGTTACACTAATGCAGTACCACACGAAAGGGTTATGAATTAATTGACAATTGATAATGGATAATGGAGAATTGAGAAGAAGTGGAGAAGTAACAAATAAGAATTACCAATTACGAATTTTGGTTTTTTGCGGGTGCAGATATTCTCACTTCAGCGGCAATAGTTCTGCCTTTCAGGCAGGGGTGGGTAGTGGTGTTATTGTCCGCAGGTCGGTGACCTGCGGTTATGAAAGTTGTTGCCTTTCAGGCAAAGTCTTTTATCTTTTTTGTTTACGAGTCGTGACCTATGATTATGGAGGTTATTATCTTTCAGGCAAAGGTGAGGCGGTGAATTGAAGGCCTCGACTGCGATGGATTTTTGTCTTCGAGGATGTTTTTGGCTTGAAAAGCCGAATTTTCATAACCGCAGAATTTATTCTGCGGGGTGGATCAGCATCGGAAACCTGCCTGAAAGGCAGAACCTCAGATATTCATACGCTACACTAACCGACAATCCGATAGTATTTCTCACGTAGCATCAACTTTATAGCCTGCAAAATTGTTTCATGAGTGTAAGTGTAAAGAAGAGTTTTTTCGATTTGTATCTCATTTTTACGTTAAAATTTTTTGCAATTCGAATCAATTTATTACTTTTACAAAATGAAATGTATCTTACTTGTAGTCTTGGTGTGAACGTAAACGTTCTATTAAATTGGGAATATGAATGTTTAATACTTTTGAGTTATGAAAAATATGGAAAACATTGAGTTCTTTTTATGGATAGGCTTTTTGTCTGTGATCTGTTTATGGGGAATTGAGATTTCTGCACAGGAGAAGAGTGCTTCGGCAACGGCCAACGTGACGGTAACGATTGTGTCTCCTATCGGAATAGAGAAGAAATCCGATCTGCGATTTGGAGACATTGTCGGTGGAAAGGGTGGAGGCGCAGTGAGGGTTGAGGCCGAGAACAGTATTTTGTTGAGGGGAGCCGTTTCGTTGGGCCCGTCAAATGGAAAGTCGGTTTCTGCTGCCAAATTTTTGGTTACGGGATCGCCCCGTGCCACCTACACGATTGTAGTGCCTCCGTCTCTCATACTCACGAGGCAAGGTGGATCCGAAGTTCTGATTATGGACGAAATTCAATCAACGCCATCCGAGTCGGGTCGATTATCGAATAAAGGAGAACAAACTGTAACTGTGGGAGGAACTATTCATTTAGAAGAGAATCAGCCTATCGGGATTTATGAGAGTCCGGAAGGTCTCAGTGTAACTGTTTCTTATCAGTAATCAACACTGATTGATTTGTTGGTGAACGACAAAAAATCACCTGTAGATATTTATTCGTATTCAGCAAAAAAACCTCACAGGTTGCCAAAACCTGTGAGGTTTGAAATTTTACGGAGCTACACGATAAAATCATACGACTGGCAGCAAAGGCGTTGGAAACGTCTTTAACGTATTGTTTAATTTTTGCCTAATTAAAAATCAAAATGAGTTAATCGCCCCGCTATAAATGTCCGAAATTTGCAAAACCATTTGTGGAACTAATAAACTGACTTATAGACTCTATCATTGTCGAATAGATACTATTTATTTTATACATTATTAACAAAAAAACGATCGTAAAAAATTTTGTATATAAAATCTCGGCAGTAACTTTGCATAAAATTTTCGGAAGATGTATGATTTCTCTATTCGAAATACATAAATAATCTTTTAAATTTATTATGCGTATGCGCAAATTACCTTTTCTTATTTCGTTGCTTGCCGTGATGGCATTTGCAACCCAAAAAATGAATGCACAAGTGAGTGCAACGGCAGAAACTACAGCTAAAATTGTTACCGGACTTCAAATCACCAAAGAGGCCGATTTGAATTTCGGAAGTATGTTTTCTCCAAAAAATGGAGGCGGTACTGTTACCGTAGATGTAAATAATCAACGTGCCGCTACGGGCGTTCAATTGGCAACGGTAGCCGGAGAGGCTATTACGGCTGCACAATTTAAAGTCATTGGCCAACCGAATGCCACCTTTACGATTACTTTCCCTTATTCTTTCAACGTAACCAATACAGATGGAAGTGGATCAACCATGTTGGTGGATAATTTTACGTACAATAACATCACATCACCTTCTACTCTCGATGGAAATGGCAATCTGACGATTAAGGTCGGGGCAACCCTTCATGTTTATAATTATCAGGCGGTAGGCATTTATAAAAATACTACCGATCTGAAAATTACCGTAGCATACAACTAAAAAATATCCAAAAAAATATTATTCATTTACTAACTTTTAAAGACAAAAAAAGTATGAGAAAAACAGTGCTTTTATTGGCAAGCCTTTTCGTAATGGTGCTTGCAACGCAACGTGTGAATGCTCAAAATCAGGCGAGTGTATCTGCCAATGCAACGGCTACGATCGTAAAATCTATCTCAATCGAGAAAATTGCCGATCTTCAGTTCGGTAAAATTATTGCTGGCTCAACAGCAGGTCAGGTTCAAATTCAAACGGATGGAAGCCGAACAATTGCTGCCGGCGATGTAGTTCTTTTCAATCAGGGAAGTGATCATCAGGCAGCTGCTTTCAAAACTATCGGTTCGCCGAATGCGACTTATTCTTTATCGTTTTCTTCAAGTGTATCTCTTACGGGCCCTACAGGATCTGATCCAATGACTGTTGACGGATTCGTTCACAATGCAACGAGAACATTGAGTGATGCAGGTGAAGAGTCGTTCAAAGTAGGAGCAACACTCCATGTCGGAGCAAACCAGGCTGTAGGTGAATATGAAGGTACATTTTCGGTAACCGCAGCTTATAATTGAGAAAGAAATCCCGATCTCAATCCGCGGGCAGTTCCATACTGCCCTTTTTTATAAAGACAGATAATGACACATGTAAATTTAAACTATGTTGTCGGTAAATAAAGGCGATTGTTGTCTAAAAAATTTTTTTCTGCTTTTTTCTTTTTTCATAATCTCGATTCATGCTTCGTCACAGGGAGATTTGTTGATCACTCCGCATCGGGTGGTACTCGAAGGCAACAAGCAAATCGAAGAAATCATGGTTGCCAACATCGGCCTTGACACGGCTTTTTATTCTATTTCGCTCATCGAATATCAGATGACGGATGACGGCAGTTTACACGAAATAACGGAACCCATGCCCGGACAAAAATTTGCTTCGCCTATCCTGCGTTACTTTCCTCGATCCATAGAGCTTGCACCCAACGAATCGCAAGTAGTGCGCGTGCAGGTAAGAAGAATGCCTAATCAGGAAGAGGGCGAGTACCGATCGCATCTCTATTTCAGGGGCGTACCCCGACAAGAACCTTTGGGCAGGGAAGCCGAAGCAGATACTACCGGCATTGGCATTCGCCTTATTCCCATTTATGGAATTTCTATTCCGGTGATTGTACGAATTGGCGACCTGACAGCTTCCTGCACCATTAGCGATATATCTTTCGAGCCCAACGAGGGTCAACCGCCGACACTGAAGTTTGTGCTCAACAGACAAGGCACCAAGTCGGTTTACGGAGATATTTCCGTCGATTACGTAGATGCTCAGGGGAAGCGGACGAATGTTGGGCTTGTAAGAGGTCTTGCAGTTTATACACCCAATACAATTCGCAAGATGTCGATTCTGTTGACGGCCCCGGAAGATGTGCAATTCAATCGAGGAAAATTAGTCATACGGTTTACCGATGCCAATGAAGCCAAACCTCAACTTTTCGACGAAAAAGAACTACTGCTGCCGTAAATGACGTAAAGAGAAACAAGATGAAAATAAAAAATGATACTAGTAAAAAAGAATACTATACACAGTTTCCTATACGGTTCTGCACTATACATTCTTTTGTGTTTTTTTACATGTAATAAAGGATGCGCTCAACAGTTGACCGAATTACAGGTTTATGTAATACAGGGATTATCTTTTGGCACCTTCTCTGCAGGATCGCAGGGGGGTACCGTAGCTATTTCACCCGACGGTAACCGAACGGTCTCAGGCACGATCATTCCACTGGCAGGTTCCACTGGCTCATGTGCGATACTCGAAATCGAAGCTCCACCCAATCGATTGATTCATATTGAATTTCCAAAATCGGTCCAATTTAAGGGGTCTAAGAAGGGAAAAGGCATAACTATCTCCAATTTTAAATCGGATAAACCAAATAACAGCTTTATAACCACAGTTAATAACCCTCCTTACAGAAACATTGTACGGGTAGGCGCAACACTTACCGTTCAAAATCCCGCAGAAAATATTTCCGACGATTATGTCGGAGAGTTTCATTTTATGGTAAACTATATCCAACAATAAGTGATAGAGAAAATTGTTTTTCGAGGGTCGATAGGGCTGATAATTTTAATGCTTAATCCGAACCCGTTGAAAACGAGTGCGCAAGAAAGTGAATTGGAAGAAATTCCGATAAATGTGCGTGTCGAACGAATGGGTGGCGTCACGCTCAATTCGTTGTACGAATACGAAACAGGAAATCTTCTCCTGCCTGTAATGGAATTTTTCAATTTTCTGCAAATCAAGGCCGTTCCGTCGGCTTCACTCGATTCCATTAGCGGTTTTTTGGTAAAGGAAGAAAATCATTATGTGATTGACAACCGCAACAAGAAGATTTCTTTTGCAGGAAAGGATTATCGGGTAAACCAAAATCAATTGATGACGACGGGCACCGATCTCTTCATGGATACCCGGTTATTTGGCGAAATATTCGGACTGAATTGCCAATTTAATTTCCGAAGTTTGTCGGTAACCATGAAACCGAGCTTCGAGCTACCTGCCATACGCGAAATGAAACTGCAGCAATACCGAAAAAATATCGAGCAGCTGAAAGGTCAGGTACAGGCCGATACGACCTTAAATCAGGAGCACAACCTTTGGCGTTTCGGCATGGTTGACTGGGCTTTCAATTCTTCGCAAAATACTGCCGGCAGGGATAATAGACAATTGTGGTTGCGAACCGGCGCTCAGTTGTTGGGAGGTGAAGCCAATCTGCAAATCTATCACTCTACGTCAACCGATTTCGGCAGTCGTAACCTCGATTATTACTGGCGTTGGGTAGATAACGAAAAAAAGGCTGTTCGCCAGGTGAGGGCGGGACGCATTGCCCCATCGTCTATTTCTTCCCTTTACGATCCTGTTGACGGAATCAGCGTGACAAATGCTTCAACCCGCTATCGACGCTCTTTCGGCGAATACACCATCACCGATTATACCGAACCCGGCTGGACGGTGGAGCTCTATGTGAATAATGTGATCGTGGATTACAAGACTGCCGATGCGTCCGGTTTATACACGTTCAATGTACCGCTTGTGTATGGATCGACGGAAGTGATGCTCAAATTCTATGGGCCTTACGGCGAAGAACGCATTCGGCGTCAATACCTGAATATTCCTTTTAACTTTCTGCCGAAAGGCGAATTGGAATACAACGTGAGTTATGGAACCGTTCTCGATAAAAATCGATCGCGTTTTGCAAAAGCCGAAGCTCAATATGGAGTTACCCGGTATCTAACCGTGGGTGGAGGCATGGAGTATCTGTCGTCGATCACTACAGGTAAGGAAATTCCTTTTCTGAATGCCTCGATTGCACCCTTTCGAAATTTTCTCCTCAGTGTGGAGTACGCCAAAGGTGTTCGCACGAATGCCTTGGCCAGTTATCGACTTCCATCCGGACTGTCCGCGGAATTGGATTATACGCGTTACACGCCGGGACAACAAGCCATTTTGGTATCCTATCAGGAGGAAAGGAAAGCAACCCTTTCTTTGCCTCTGCGTTCATCGAATTTTAATGTATTTTCACGATTTTCGTTTCGGCAGAACGTTTACACATCTTTTACTTATAAT
>JARKPE010000135.1 GCA_029975415.1 Dysgonamonadaceae bacterium
GTCGGTTAGTGATAACCAACTTACAAAGGTAACATTTGTGCTTCGAGCACGGTACGGTAAGCCTTTTAAGTTTTGTGGCCTTGATTTTTATTTTCGCGCGCTTGGAAATACTTCTTTTTTCATGTAATTTTGCAATTTATTATCGTTATTCATCGAAAACAGAAAAAATATGCTGAACATTGTTATTTTTGGAGCACCCGGATCGGGGAAAGGTACTCAAAGCGCCAAGCTGATCGAAAAGTACGGATTGAAACATGTTTCGACCGGAGATTTGTTGAGAGCAGAAATAAAGGCAAACTCACCGTTGGGTCAAATGGCGGAATCTTACATGTCGAAAGGGCAGCTTGTTCCGGATGAGGTTGTTATCGGAATGTTGGACGAATTGATCAAAAAAAATTCCGATGTCAAGGGATTCATATTCGATGGCTTCCCTCGAACCTTGGAGCAGGGGAAAGCGCTTGACGAAATGCTCGAAAAAAACGGTCAGTCCATCACGCTCGTTCTCAGTTTGGAAGTGAAAGACGAAGAACTTGTTGACCGTTTGCTGAAGCGTGGCGAAATATCGGGAAGAAGCGACGACAATCGTGAAACGATAGAGTCGCGCCTGAAAGTTTATTACAACCAGACAGCTCCATTGAAAGAATTTTATCGCCAACAGGGCAAATTGCACGAAATATATGGCGAAGGTTCCATCGACGATATCTTTGCCGAGATGGAGAAGGTGGTTGATTCATTTGTCCAATAAAAAATTATGGCCGAAACCAATTTTGTTGACTACGTCAAGATTTTTTGTCGTTCCGGAAAAGGTGGACGAGGTTCTGCTCATTTTCGGCGCGAAAAGTACATTCCCAAAGGAGGCCCCGACGGTGGCGATGGCGGCGATGGCGGGAGCATTATTCTGCGCGGGAATCGCAATTATTGGACATTGCTTCATCTGAAATACGAACGACATATTTTTGCCGAACATGGCGAAAATGGGGCACGCAGTCAACGAACAGGCAGGAAAGGAGAAAACAGGGTAATCGATGTGCCTTGCGGAACGGTGGCCTACGATGCTCACACCGGCGAATATCTCTGCGATATCACCGATGACGGGCAGGAAGTCGTTTTGCTGAAAGGCGGTCGTGGAGGATTGGGCAATACGCATTTCAAAAGCGCTACCAATCAGGCTCCGCGTTATGCACAACCCGGAGAACCTTACGAGGAACGATGGGTTATTCTCGAACTGAAAGTGCTGGCGGATGTCGGTTTGGTCGGATTTCCGAATGCCGGAAAATCCACATTGCTTTCGGTGGTTTCGGCCGCCAAGCCTAAAATTGCCAATTATCCGTTTACCACACTCGAACCCAATTTGGGAATCGTTTCATATCGTGACGGAAAATCTTTTGTGATGGCCGACATTCCGGGCATCATCGAAGGTGCAAGTGAAGGCAAGGGATTGGGATTGCGATTCCTTCGCCATATCGAACGAAATTCGCTATTGCTTTTCGTGATTCCTGCCGATGCGGACGATATTAAAAAAGAATATGAAGTTTTGCTCAACGAGCTGACACAATATAATCCCGAATTGCTCGACAAGCGGCGGGTTCTTGCCATATCCAAATCGGATATGCTCGATGATGAACTGATTCACGAAATGTCGTTTTCGTTGCCTGCCGATATTCCCTACGTTTTTATTTCCTCTGTCACCGGTTATGGAATTTCTGCACTTAAAGATTTGCTTTGGCGAGAGCTAAATGCAGATGATACTGTGAGCCAATTTTCCGTTTCTCGAGACTCGATTGTTCATCGAAGACTCAATGTTGAATCTCTTCGTTTCGATGAAGACGAAGATGATCTGCCCGAAGAGTTCGATGATTTGTATGGTGAGAGCGAGGACGATGAGGATGATGCGAATTATTTCGAAGAAGATTTTTAGAGCAATTGTATGCATCCACATCCCGAATATCCGACTTTGTTACAATTCGATCTGCTGAGTGCAGAAGCCGAAATCGAACATTTTTTTACTACGCGAAGCGGTGGCGTAAGCACGGGAGAATTTTCTTCGCTTAATTTGGGAAATTATTCTGATGACGATCCGGTAGCCATTTTCGAAAATCTGACAATTTTGGCTCGAATGTGGTACATGAAACCTTCCGATTTTATCATTCCGCACCAAACTCATGGTAGCCGTATATTGGCTGTCGATGATAATTTTATGTCTTTACCCCTCTCGCAAAAAAATGAAATTCTCTATGGAATAGATGTAACGGTGACACAGCTGAAAAATCTTTTTTTATGCGTAACCGTTGCCGATTGTGTTCCCATTTTGCTTTATGATCGGGTTAAGGGTATAGTGGCTGCCGTTCATGCCGGTTGGCGAGGAACAAGCGATCGAATTGTGGAGAAAACAATTCGCTTTATGCAAGAGCGGTATTCGTCTTCGGCTTCCGATATTATTGCAGCCATCGGCCCTGCCATTTGCATGCAACATTACGAAGTGGGGCATGAGGTCGTAGATATTTTTCGTGAACGAGATTTCGATTTATCGTTGGTTTCCTTCAAAAATGAGGTTACCGGTAAAATACACCTCGATTTGAAAGAAATTAATCGTCTCGAACTTCTCCGTATGGGGATTCTCCCCAAATATATTGAGAAAACGGATCTTTGCACTTACGAAAATCCGGATTTGTTTTTTTCGGTGCGCCGCCAGAGTGTGCATTGTGGTCGAATGCTTTGCGGCATCATGCTGGAATAAAAAAAGGAGCGAATTTGGTGATTTTCGCTCCTTTCCCTGTCACTAAAAAATGTTCAAGTTTGCCGGAAATGACTGCTTTCAATTAATAACGTTGGCTGACAACGTCCCAGTCAATGATCTTCCACAGCTCTTTCAGGTGGTCGGCACGACGGTTCTGATAATCGAGATAATAGGAGTGTTCCCATACGTCGAATCCCAGAATTGGAGTTAATCCTTTGCGAACGGGATTACCGGCATTGCTTTCGCTGTTGATTGAAAGTTTGCCATCTGCGTCTTTAGCCAACCAAACCCATCCAGAACCGAACAAAGCGACTCCGGCTGCAGTGAAATCTTCTTTGAATTTTTCGAACGAACCGAATTGTGCATTGATAGCTTCGGCCAGTTTCCCTTTAGGTTCGCCTCCGCCTTTGGGTGAGAAAGAGGTGAAATAAAGGTTATGATTCAGCACTTGTCCTGCATTGTTGAAGATAGCTCCGTCGCTTTCTTTTACAATGGTTTCCAAATCGGAATTTTCGAATTTTGTTCCGACAATTAATTTATTCAGATTGTCCACATAGGCCTGAAGATGCTTGCCATAGTGGAATTCGATGGTTTGTTTGCTGATAACCGGCTCCAATGCGTCGGTTGCGTAAGGTAATGCTACTTTTTCGAATGTCATAGTTTTATTGTTTTTAGATGAATTGATTTCTGAATTTTGAGCTTTCACTAAACCACTCCTTCCGATCATCGGTAAGATGGAAGCGATCAAAAGAACCAAATAGCTGCGATTAATTTTCATATTTATAAAATTATTTTGTTGCTTTTGCTTTCGTAAATATATAACGAATCATGATTTTATTTGTTCATTCTAATTTAGACTGATTCTCATTAATAAAAGCTAAAAACGATAAAAAATAGAAATGTCAATAAAAAACGAGTTCGATAAAAAAAATCACTACAATTAGTGATTGATTTGCACTACTTTATTCAGTTTCTTTGCAGTCGAAATAGTCGAATGTAAGTTGCTTCCCCATGATAACAGATCTAAAAATGGAACAATGCAGTATTGATTTAACAATCTTCAAACGATTGTCGTTATTTATAATCCTAATACAGGTTTTAATATTCCCCTCGAATGCCGAAGATTTGGACACGTTACGCCAATACACGCTTGACAGTATTGTCGTTTCGAGTTTCAAACTGCCCAATAAAACCTGGACAGCGCCGGTGGCCGCCACCTCGATGAACGCCAAAACATTGGAAAGACGCCAAATAGTTGACATGAAAGATTTTTCGGCAACGATTCCAAATTTCATCATGGTCGATCGCGATACGCGATTAACGTCATCTGTATTTATACGCGGCATTGGTTCGCTGATCAACACACCGGCGGTAGCCATGTATGTGGATGGCGTTCCTCATTTCGAAAAATCTTCTTTTGACATCAACATTGCCGATATCGACAATATTACTTTTTTGAGAGGACCGCAAGGAACACTTTACGGAAGAAATGCGATGGGAGGAATTATTTTGGTCAACACGACATCGCCTTTTGTTCGTCAGGGTACCACCATCAAACTTCGCTACGGCAGTTACAACGATGCTATGGTTGCTTTTTCGCATCTGAATAAAATCAGCGAACAGTTCGCATACGGAATTTCCGGAAATTACAATCATAACGACGGTTTTATCGAAAATACTTATAAAAACGAGAAAGCCGACCGGCTCAATACCGGTACGCTCAATTTGCGCCTCGAATGGAGACCGACGAACAGTTGGAGCATGCGTTTCGTCAACGGCTTTGAATATACCCGACAGGGAGCTTTTGCCTATGGCGTGGTGGATACGGTAAAAAATTACGTAGATTCTGTAAGTCTCGATCACGACAGTTATTACGATCGTAAAATTTATGATTCCGGATTGCAAATCGACTATCATAATTCCGTTTTCTGGCTGCGTTCGCAAACCTCTTTCCAGTTGCTGAATGATGAATATAACGTCGATCAGGATGCTTCGGCGAAAGATTTATATTACGCCGTTCAAGGCGAAAAACAGCGATTGATTTCGGAAGAAATCAATATAAAAAATTTGAATGAGAGTTGGTACAATTGGAATTTCGGAATTTTTGCATTCAACCACAACATCGACAGGAGTACGGATGTCTACATGAACATGGCAAAACCTCCGTACAAACTTGTCAAACGCTACAACGATTACAGTCGAGGACTTGCCATTTATCATCAATCGGAGTTTCAATTCACACCCAAGCTTCGTTTTGTAGCCGGAATTCGCTACGATTACGAGCACGATCATTCCGATTTTATAGAAAACAAAGTTACAGGCAGCGAAACAAAGCTCAACAATCAATACGACTCCCCGCTCTCTTTTACGCAATGGACGCCCAAATTTTCGCTGCAATACTGGTTCAGCAGCGACAATCAAGTGTATGCAACCCTGACCAAAGGTTACAAAACAGGCGGATTCAATACGGTTTTCGAATCGGAGGAGGAACGTACATTCGGTCCGGAAACAAGTTGGAATTATGAAATCGGAGCAAAAACATCTTTTTTCGGGAAAAAACTTTTTGTTGAAGCCGCACTCTTCTACATCGATATCAAAAATCAACAGATCAAGCAACTGCTCGATTTGCAAGGATTAAAAGTGCACAATGCAGGCAATACGGTAAGCAAAGGTGCCGAGTTGTCTTTAAGAGCCAATCCTGTACGGCATTTGAGTCTGAGTGCATCTTATGGCTACACACATGCCACTTTTAAGGATTACGTTTATAACAGCACCGTCAATTACGCAGGAAATTTTCTTCCATTTATTCCGAAACATACCCTTTCCGTAAATCTTGAAAAAATTTTTCCTTATCAATCTGCTATTTCGGATCAAATCTTGTTGAATGTCGGTTACACGGGAATGGGCGAAATTTATTGGAACGAGAATAACAATACAAAACAACCGTTTTATGGCACACTCGATGCCGGTTTGGGCACGAATAAGGGAAAAGTCAATTTTACTTTGTGGGCTAAAAATATGACCGATACCAAATATTTGGGTTATTACTTTGTGAGTTCCGGTCGTAAGTTGGGAAAACCGGGAAAACCATTCACGGCAGGAATAAGTTTGAGCTATTCGTTATAATTTTGTGGAATGAAATCGAAATCGAGAGCAACGACATACAATCTTTTCACCTTTTTTTCGCTCTACATCGCGCAATCTATTCCGATGAGTTTTTTTGCGACGGCACTTCCCGTGCTGATGCGGCAAGGCAACTATTCTCTCTTTGCCATTGCGTTGCTCAAGCTCATCAAACTGCCATGGATCGTGAAGTTTTTGTGGTCGCCACTTGTAGATTCCCACACCGATACCGTTCGAGAGTACAAACAATGGATATTGGGGGCCGAAATCGTGTATGCCGCTATCATTTTTGTCGTAGCCATGCTCGACATCAATACCGATTTTTCACTGATTATTATTCTTATCATATTGGCATTCATTGCCTCCGCCACCCAGGATATCGCCACGGATGCCATGGCCGCACGTGCTTTCGAACGCAAGGACAGCAGCTTGTTGAATAGCATTCAGTCGATGGGTTCTTTCACTGGTAGCATGGTAGGAGGTGGATTTTTGCTTCTGCTCTTTCACCGGATGGGATGGTCGAAAATGCTTCCATGGGTTGCCGTTTTTGTGCTCATTGCATTAATTCCGCTGATAGCTAATAAACAGATTCAACTTCGCGAACGAAAAAATACGAAAAAAGCTTCACCTAAAGACATGCTTCTCTTCTTTACCCAAAAGGGAATTTGGCGACAAATTGTTTTTCTCGTTTTGTTCTATGCCGGCCTTATTGGCATTCTGTCATCGCTCAGTCCTTTTTTGGTCGATAAAGGTTACAACATCAAGGAAATCGGTGCAATGGTAGGTATTTTTGGAGTTTCTACGGGAATTTTTTTCTCGTTCGTTTCAGGAATTTTTATTCGGAAAATAGGAAAACAAAAAGCTCGAAAAATCATCGCTTTTCTCATCCTCATTCCTGCCGCTTATTTCATTTGGCTTATTTCAAATGACAAAACGAGTTACGGATTCATATTGACCGGAGTTGCACTCGTTTGGTCTATCTACGGGATGGCATCAACGCTTATCAATACCTCTGCTATGGATATTGTACGCGACGGACGCGAAGGCACGGACTTCACCATTCAAATAGTACTGACACACTTGGGAGCAATGATTATTACGTTGGTAAGTGCCAAGGTAGGCGATGTATTCGGGTTTAAAGGTTTGTTTATCATGGAATTGGCTATTGCTGTAATTTCGCTTTTATGTGTATTGTTTACAAAACCTTTTACTGCCGACATAGAAAAGGAATTTTTAAAATGAAGCAGCATATCCTCGAAAAATATAACGTTCCCGTACCTCGATATACAAGTTATCCGCCGGCTAACTTTTTCCGCGACGATTTCACGGAAAGGGATTTTTTGCAGGCAATCGAAGAATCGAATTCGCAACAGCCGCATCATATCTCCTTCTACATTCATATTCCCTATTGTCGGAGAATGTGTTTTTATTGCGGATGCAATTCTTATCCGCGAACCGGACAAGCCGACGAAAAAGCTTACGTGGAAGCGGTATTGAAAGAAATAGAATTGGTTTGCAGCAAAATAGGCAAAAATCGTAAGATCGCTCAAATCCATTACGGCGGCGGATCGCCAAGTTCCATCGATCTCAATTTAATTCGAAAGATCAACGACTCGCTTTTAAGCAAATTCGATTGCATCGAAAATCCCGAAATAGCGATCGAATGTCATGCCGGATATTTAACGGAAAAAGATTTTCAAAACTTGATTAATGCGGGCTTCAACCGAATGAGTATAGGTATTCAGGATTTTAACGAGGCTGTTCTGAAAGCTTCGAACCGTATTCCTACTCTGCTGCCTATCGAACGGATTTTCGAACTGCTTCGCAGCTGCGACCTACGAATCAATCTCGATTTCATTTACGGGCTGGCTTTGCAGACGGCTGACAGTTTTTCGAAAACGATTGAAAAAGCGGCCGCTCTTCTACCCGATCGATTGGTAACATTTTCGTATGCTCACTTGCCTTCGCTTTTCCCGCGACAAAAGTTTCTGGAAAAATCCGGCCTTCCTACGGAGAACGAAAAGAACAAGATGTATCATGCCGCTCAAAAAATTTTGCTCGCTGCCGGATACAAACAAATCGGCCTTGATCATTTTGTCCGCGAAAACGATGAACTTTTCGAAGCTTGGCAAAGACACAATTTGAATCGAAATTTTCAGGGCTATTGTACGCGACGCACCACCGGTCAGGTTTATGCATTCGGCGTAACGGGCATTAGCCAACTGACAGGAGCTTATGCCCAAAACACAAAAGTAATTTCGGAATACATTGAAACAGTGAACAATGGTCACATTCCCGTAAAAAAAGGTTATCGACTCAACAAAGACGAACAAATTACGCGTGAAGTGATTACCGACCTGATGTGCAACGACCAAATCGAATGGCAGCAAATTGCTACGCGATTAAATCTTGCTGTGGCAGAAGTAAAAGCTGCTACTGCCTATTCCGAAGAGAAAATGCAGGAATTCGCCGAAGACGGGATTATTGATTTCGACGACAACCATCTTGTAATGAAAGAAAAAGGTTCGCCTTTTCTTCGCAATGTGGCAGCATCGCTCGACAAACTGCTTATCAATAGCAATAAATTGTTTTCAAAACCTATATAACAAGACATGGAAAAAGATGTAACCATCATCGGTGCAGGATTAACGGGCCTTTCGGCAGGCGTGGCACTGAAGCGAAGAGGCGTTTCGTTTGCAGTTCTCGAAAAATCGGATCGCGCCGGCGGGCAAGTTCGCACCATTCATGAAGATGGATTTGCTTTCGAATCGGGACCAAATACCGGTTCCGGAATGTCCGAAGAGCTGATGAATCTTTACGATTTGCTTTCGGATCAATGCCAAATCGAATATGCTACCAAAGAAGCCGAAAGTCGATGGATTTGGAAAAACGGGAAATTTCATGATCTTCCAAGCGGATTGTGGGGCGGAATCACTACACCACTTTTCACACTTTCGGATAAGTTTCGCATTTTGGGCGAACCATGGCGTGCCAAAGGAACCGATCCCGACGAATCGGTCGGCTCGCTTGCCTCGCGGCGACTCGGGAAATCGTTTGTCGATTATGCGGTCGATCCTTTTCTTTCGGGCATTTATGCCGGTGATGCCGATGCGCTCGTAACCCGCCATGCGCTACCCAAACTTTATGAATTGGAACAAAACTACGGCAGTTTCATTCGTGGTTCCATCGCTCTGGCAAAGAAAGCCAAAGAAAAGCCTAAAACGAGCGGCGGCTCGGCAATCTTTTCCACCAAAAACGGCATGGAAGAATTGCCCAAAGCAATGGCTAATTTTATTGGAAAAGAAAATTTGTTTCTTTCCACCGACAATATTTCAATCATTCCCGACAGCGAAACCGGCTACTGGATCGTTAAAGGAACTCAAAACGGACAGCCGATCGAAATCAAATCGAAAGAAGTGATTACCACTATCGGTTCGTATGCTTTGCATTCGGTGTTACCATTTGTGGAAGCCGAAGACATGTCAAAAATCAGCAATCTTCGCTATTCGCCGGTTGTGCAGGTAGCTGTGGGAGTGAAAGATTCTCGTCCACTGAAATTCAACGCTTTTGGCGGATTGTTTTCATCGAAAGACAACGAAGATTTTTTGGGAATCTTGTTCCCTTCGGCTTGTTTTGTGAACAGAAGTCCCGAAAACGGTATGCTTTTTTCGTTCTTTATGGGAGGAATGAAGAAAATCGGCATTACCGAACTTCCCGATTCCGAAATCGAAAATAAAGTATTAAAAGGATTTCATGAGAAATTGAACTTTCCGGCAAACAAAGAACCCGATTTAATCAGGATTTTTCGTCATAAACAGGCTATTCCTCAATACGAAAAATCGTCGGAAGATCGATTCAGAACCGTCGAGAAACTCGAAAAACAATACAGAGGATTGCACATAGCCGGCAATCTGCGTGACGGCATAGGAATGGGTCAGCGTATTTTGCAGGGCACAGTGCTGGGGAAAGAAGTTTTAAGGTAAAAGTTCTTTTACATTCGGTAATTCCATTCTCGGCGAACAAATTTTTCGGCTCGAATCATTTCGATTCGAGCGATGTCTTCTTCGGTTAACGACGATAAAGCATCCAAACCGAAATAGGCTGACAGCTTTTGCGAAAAAATGGCGAAAAACTCATTTGAATCAGGGGCAGAGAAATTTTTTTCGAGAAGATAAAATCGAAGATTCCTCACGGGGCTGTGCACAGATTTTGATGCTTTCGCGATAAGGTTAGGAAGTGGAGGAGACAAAACCTGCTGCAGAATTGCCAAATCGGTATTGTAAAGCAAAGTCCCGTGATGCATTTCTCGATTTTTGGAAACGTGTGAGGCCGTTCCCGAAACTTTATAACCCTCCAGCCAAAGGTCTTTTCGCTTTCCCAACGATACGGGCAAATGCATCGATGCAAGCACTTCGATAATCGGGGTTAAGAAATCCGTTCCAAGAGGATGCTCTGTCTTGTCCGATATAAAACAATAATTAAGATTTCCTGTGTCGTGATAAACAGCTCCACCACCGGACAAACGCCGAAAAACACGAATTCCGTTTTCAATACAGAAATCCATATCCACTTCATTTACAACAGCCTGATTCGACCCGATAATCACGCTGGGTTCATCCACATAAAGCAACGCAAAGTCTCCTTCATTTTCTGCCAAAAAATATTGTTCTGCGGCAAGATTAAATGAAGGATTGGTTGATGGAAAGAAAATGATTTTCATAGTTGCAAAAATAGAAAAAACGTCCGAAAAAAACTTTATCGGGCGTTTTTGAATAAGGATTCAATGTCAACTACTTCACGTTGAAAACCACGCGAAGCTCATCGATTTCCTCATCACCGATCGGTTTCAATTCACCGATGGCATTAGCCATCACAAGCGAATTTGCCGAAAATTCGGCCACCTCAAGATAATCGAACGTATTCAGGAGTTTATCGCCTGTCACGAAAACACTATCGTTTTCGACCAGAATCACTCGATGGTGATTGAACATTTCGGCAACCTTGTCAATTTCGTTATAAAGTAATCCGAAAGGAATCGAAGGAACATCCTGAAGAAAAATCCAACTTTCTGGAATGGTTCTGACGTCGAATTTGGTTCCACTTACCGCATGTGCCATCAGATTCACGGGCTGCGTACAGATAATGGAGTTGATGTGCGGATTGAGTTGAAAAATGCGCTGATGCAATGCTACCGCACGACTGGGTATCTTCCCCGCCTCGGCCATTCCGTTCTTTATCTGAACAATATCTTCGGGCATAATATCCCAACGTGCCACATCACGTGGCGTAATCAAAAAATCGTCCCCCCTCCAACGAACGGAAACCGTTCCGTAAGTAGAAATCATCAACTGCTGATCGCATGCCCTGCGGATAATATTCACCATTTCGGTGCGTATGGCACGCTCGTCCGAAGGATGATTAATATCCATAAAATGAGGCACATTTGCCGGAATATGTTCTGAATAGCGCGACACATCCTCGTCCGTCAGATAATTGACGCCTCCAAGACGTTTTGCATTCAGAATCGTTCGGCAGCAGAACTCGAGTGTTTCGAACCGCTGATAAGCATCCATCATGTTTGTTCCACCCAGCGCCACGCCATGATTTTCCATAATCACCGCCTTGAAACGTGTGTCACGAAATTCATTGGCAATTTTTCGTCCCAGATCTTCGCTTCCCGGACAACCATAAGATGCAAATCCGATGTCGCCACAAATATTATGGGCTTGCGGAACAATCTTGGTATCGGGCACCACATGGGCGATGCTGAATGCCACCAATGCAGGCGGATGAGCATGGATGATAGCCGTCAGTTCGGGTCGCGCTTCGTAAATTGCTTTATGAAACGGATATTCCGACGAAGGTTTGTGAGGTCCGATAACTGTCCCATCCTTTTTCACACACATAATGTCCTTCGTTGTCAAGTTTCCTTTATCGATGCCGGAAGGAGTGATCCAGATATCGCCATTTTCATCACGGATGGAAATATTTCCGCCCGAAGTAGTGGTCATTCCACTTCGATAAATACGTCCGATGATCACGCAGATTTGTTCCACAGGATGCATCAAATTAACGTCCAATTGTTTCATTGAAAAATTATTTTGAATTTTGTAATGACGGATGATTGTTCAGCAGAAACGTCTCTGCTTCTACGCTCCATAAACCGTTATGGCGCTTGCAGATTTCTGCCAGACTTTCGAAAAAAGGATCGGTTTTGCCCAATTCGGCAAAATCGTCGATGGCCGTGAGCGGCATTTCGATGTGGGTATAAATCAATTTTTTTCCACCAGGTATTTCAGGCAGGTGATTAGTAGCTTCGGGTACGGCATTCAATCCCCCGATATGGGTGACCAAGCCTGCCGGATCCAGACCTAGGCTCATAATGTCCAAAGCCTCCACCATATCGTCGTTGTTTCCACCGCTCGTTCCCACGATGTGTGTATAGGCGTAATGCACATTATAAAAATTGAACATTGCACTGAAATTGGGATCACTCGGGCCTGCAAAAAAATTGAGACAGCCATCAAATGAAAGAATGGCATCGCCCTGTTCAACCACCGACCTTACAGGGGCAAAAATGAATACATCGTTGAATCCGCTTCCCCCGCTGATTGCTCGCAATTCCTCAACCGGATTTTCCAAAGCAACGGTGTTGACATAACGCAAATCAATGCCACGTGAAGCAGCAAACTCGACGGTATAAATGGAAGCAGCCCTGTCAAGGCGTTCCTGATTGACATCGGTAACGACAAGCAACGAAGGCTTGCGATCGTCGCGATGGAGCACATAGTTGATGGCAGCCAATCCCATCGGTCCCACGCCGGCCAAAATAGCCATCTTCCCGCCATCCATAATCTCCATTTTATGGACATAACTTCCTGGTGTTGTGTGATAATTGGCATGCATTGCTCCTATTACACATGAAAGCGGTTCGGACAATGATGCGGGATAAAATCCTTCGCCATGAAAAGCAAGCAGGCAATCTTTCTCCATCACTTCGTTGGGAATGACGACATAAGTGGCATCTCCGCCTATATACTTATAGCTATAGCCCGGAGCACTCAAAATGCCTACAGGGCCGTTTTCGTAATACAGCGCGGGCTGTATCGAGAATTTGTCGCCCGGCTTGAATTTGTGTGCCCATTTCGCACCCACTTTCAACAATTCGCCGGCAAACTCATGTCCGATGATCACCGGATTATCGGCAACATCTTTCGGAACACGTTTATGATCGGCTCCCTGTGAAGAAGCCTTGTAAGACGACATACACAAGGAATCGGAAACTACTTTGGCTAAAATTTCGTCATCCTTGATTTCGGGCAAATCAAATTCTTCGAGACGAAGATCTTTTTTACCGTATAATCTAACCGCTTTTGTTTTCATTTTTTCAGAACCAGGAACCAAGAGTCAAGAGTCAAGACATTAGCCAAACTTCTTTTCTTTAGATTCCTGGATTTTTATTTAATTTAATTTTTCCTTGAAACCGATAATCATTTTTTGAAGTTCACTCAATTTTTCTTCTAAATAATTATATTTATCATTATCGATATATGAGAGATTTAGAGATACAATTAATTCCGTTTCCAATTCGAAAGAAGAACCAAGCGACATTTCGAGAAATCTAACAAAATCTTTAGCACTTGATTTTGCCGAACCTTCCGCAATATTCGTAGGAATAGAAACTGCAGCTCTTTGCATTTGCGAAACTAAACCAAACCGTTCAGCTTGAGGAAACGTATTAACAATCTTGTAAATATCTGAAACAAAAGCAACCGACTTATTCCAAATATCCAATTTCTTAAAATTATGCATTTCAATCTTCTCTTAAATCTTTTATATTAAATCCTGCTTCTTGGCTCGTCTTGGTTCTTGACTCTTGAATCTTGGCTCTTGAATCTTGAATCTTGATTCTTGATTCTTATATCATGCCAACATCACCTGCCCACCCGTAATTGGAAGAGCCTGTCCGGTTTCTCCACATTGCTCCATCAAATACAACACGCCTTTGGTAACATCGTCAGGAGTGCATCCTTTTTTCATAGGAACTTGAGAGAGATAATATTCTCGAACATCTTCCACCGTTTTTGCACCCGGAACTTTACCGGTCTTGAGATATTGCAGAAACAAGCCATTTTCAGGGTCACTCCAAAGCGGACCTTCGTAAAAATTGCCCGGGCAAATACTATTGACCTTAATACGGTAAGGCGCCAACTCAAGAGCAAACGACTGGGTAAGGCCGATTCCGCCAAATTTACCACCTGCATAAGCAAAATTGGCTTTGCTGCCTCTCAATCCCGATTTGGAATTGATCTGAATAATGTCGGCATAATAATCTTTTGGGGCGAACCGAGTTTGCAATTTTAAGGTTCGGCTCACGACCTTTACGCCATAAAAATATCCGTAATAATTGATTCGAGTAACAAAATCGAACGTTTCGGGTGTCATTTCGTCCAATCCGCCGGCTCTAAGGACGCCAGCATTGCTTATGTAACAGTCGATGGCACCGAAATTGCAAACCGCATCGTGAACCAAACTTTCGAGACTTGCAATATTCGTTACATCCGTTTTCACGAAAACAACCCGATTGCCCCCGCAAAGCGTATTTAATTCGCCGGCCGTCTTTCGACCTGTCTCTTCATTCAAATCGGCTACCACAATATTGGCGCCTTCTTTTACCAGACAGCGCGCGATGCCTTCGCCGAAACCTTGTGCAGCACCGGTAATCACGATGGTTTTGTTTTCGGCACGACCATTCGATTTTGTCGTTGACACACTTCTCCGATAATTTTCGACTTCCCAATGATCGATGAAATCGATTTGATTTTGCGTCATTGGATGTTCTCCACCAAACGATTGCGCCAGATAAGCCACTTTCATGGCATCTTCGAATACATCGAGAATGGTTTCGCACTGCTTGGCATTGGGGCCGGCAGCAACAAGTCCGATTCCCTTCATCAGCAAAACATGAGGATGATATCCCTGTTTTTCGATAAAAACAGGAATTTGCGTTTCGGCTTCGTGAAGCAAAGTTTCTTCCGAATTGCCGTCAAAGAACAGATAATTCGATTTGCAATATACAATTTCGTCGGGAGTGAAAGGTTTCGCAATCAGTTGTCGGTTTTCGACATTCTCCGAGAAAAACGCTATTATCGGATTATTGCGGACTTTCAGTGTTTTCAGTCCATTGGTTGAAAGCATCATTCTGACCGCAGGAATCACCTTTTCTGCATCCTGGCTTGAGAGGGTTTCGTCCGAAGGAAGGTTTTTTTGTAACGATTTTTCGAGCGTACCGAAAATATCGGAATAAATATTCTTGATTTCTTCGATGGTATCTGCAGCTACAAATATTCCGTGATTTTGCAACCAGATAACATGTGGCTCTTCGCCATAGGCAGCGCGAAACGCTTTTATTTTTTCTTCTACTTTTTTAAATAACACATAACCCGGATCGGTATATTCCACAAAAAGTGCTTTTTCACCGAAAAGTTTTTTTAGCATGGATTCGGCTTGTTGCGAACACATCAGTGCATTCACGAGCGTAGGATGCAAATGCACGACAAAAGCATATTCGATGATGTTGTGCATTGAAGTTTCCACCGACGGGCGTTTATCCCTGGTAAGCGTGGCGGCTGCCAGGTCGTTTTTAACCTCTTCTTCGCGCAAAGCGACATCGTCGCTGTATTTTTTTTCGGACATCGGACGAAGTTTTGTCCTGTCTAGCAGGGCAAATCCATCTTCGGTGATGGTCGCCAGCGACACTCCACTGGCCTTTACCCAAATTCTATCCGCATTTTTATACGAAGTATTTCCTCCTCCCGCAATCACATACCGACTGTCTCGGCCATAAAATTGCGATATTTCTATCAATTGCTCTATCTCTTTCATTTTTGTTTTTTGCTCCCTATGAGCCAATTTTCTCTATATTCTTTTGTCTTTTTTTTCGTGACTTCGCGTCTTTGTGAAACAAACTCATCAGCGATCAAATAAATTTTTTACTTGTCACGAAGGCACTAAGATGCTAAGTTTTTCAAAATCTTTGTGTTTCTTTGCGCCTTCGTGTCCTTGCGGCTTATATCCTTCAATCCAAATCACAAAACTCGGTCGATTAATTCCTTCCCAAAATTCACAAATTCGCTACGCTTGGAACGATCGGCAAATCCGTTCTCGTCCACAAAACCTCGCAAGCCTTGTTTTACCAAATGCTGATGGGCGGCAATTACGCATGCACCCTCGTAATTTATTTTTTTCAATTTTTCAGAAAGCGGAATTCCATTTCGGGCCGAAAGCAAAATCGGCTCCATTGCCGGCGTATTGTGTTCACTTCCGAAAGTAACCACAAAGCCTTGATCATAAAGATATTCGGCATAATTTTCGAGTAAGTGCAAATCGTTTCGAGTCGAAATAAACTCTACCGAATGGAATCCTCTTTCGGTAAGTTGACGAGACACGCGCTCCAAATCGTTTTCGAAATCGGTATAGTTGCCTTTTGCATCATCTGCCAGAAACGGATAAGCAGGAATTCCTCCTCCTGCCAGAATAATATTACAAACCGATTTAACGGGAAGAAACGCTGTCGATTCTTCGGGAACAAATGCTGAGCCACCCGCCTTTAGCAAATTCGAACGAATCTCATTTTCCACTCCGGCCCAATCTTCCACTGAAGATTTCAGCGGTTTTCCATCAAAAATCATCTCCAAAACCGATTGAATCTTACTTGCATCGTTTTGGCAATATTCATATACCTTCATCCTGAGAGCCTTTGCCAAATGTCGTTCGCGGATCAATCCTTTTGTCAACTCACAAGCAATCTGATCGAAATCGAGTAGGAATCCGATTTTTTTCTGTTCGAGCACTTCGTTGAGCTTGAAACACATCGCCTCCACCTGTCTGTTGGAAGCTTCACGAACGGTTTGCAATTGCGAAGCAAAAGGTTCTTCGAGGGAAAACGGTTGTCGCAAACCCTTACCACTTATGTAAGTACGACCCGGATTGGCCGGATCGTTCACACGCAAACCGGCTTTTTGATCATCCTCGTCCAAAGCGATAAATTCGATTCCGAAAAGCGGATATAACCTTCTTCTGCTACAGCCCTCATCCCACTCGTCATATCCTGCTGTCGAGTAAAAATCATTGATCCCGACAACTTTCACATTTTCGGATGCAGCTCTGTCGAGCGCATCGTCGATATCGCGAAAAGCGCTGAAAGAATAGGGCGTATGAAGATGGGCATTCACATTGACGACGGCTTCACTACTATCGCTTGAGAAAGTACTTTTAAAGAAATTATTTTTCAATTCCGTATTCATTTTTTAATGTGTTGAGCGCTAGCTGAAATGTCACTTTAAGGTCTTCTCATCATTTTTGTTGATTCGTTGATTTGTTGATTTGTTGATGTGATGAGGTGCCAATGTTAAGAATATGCCAATGCGACCTTTCCTTCTGATTTCCGACTTCTTCATTTCTCACTTCTCTTATTCCTTCACCTTTTCGCGTTCAACAAACTGCGTTTTGCCGGCACTTTCGATAGCCTTCAAAGCAATATCTTTCACTGTTTTTTCCGAAACATCCACTTTGGACGATGCTTCTCTCAATTGCTGTTCCATTTCCTTTATTTTGGATTGAAGCGTCTGAATCTGATGATCTTTCAGATTGATAATTCCTTCCACTTCTTTTTCGCGAAGCTCCTTTTCGTAAGCATAAACAGACTGTAATCTTTTCTCCGTTTCGGCTTGAGCTTTTTGAACAGCTTCAGCCAACTTCGTTTCAAAACTTTCAGCTTGAGCTCTAAGAGTAGCCAACTCGTTTTCACTCTCTTTCAACTGCTTTTCGCGCTCGGCAACTTCCTTTTCGAATGCAATCTTCTGCTCCTTTAACTCGGCCTCCTGACGATTTTTCATCTGAAGGTATTCATCTTCTTCTTTTTTTCGCTTCTGTTGAGTGTTATAAGCATATTCTTCCTCTTCGCGGCGACGCATTTTGGCAAGATTTTCTTTTTCCGCCTTCAGCACAGCCTCATGCTCGGCCTTCTCTTTTTCCCATGCCGCACGGGTTTGTGCGATTTGCGAAGACAACTCCTCTTTTCGGGCAGCCATTTCCTGTTCGAATTGCTCTTTCTGCTCTTTCTGTGCCAAAAGGATAGCCGAAAGCGAATCGGCATTTACCGAGATGCCATACAGATCATCAAGTCGTTTTTCCTCAATTCGAATGGCATTTTGAATCGTTTCGAGTTTCTTACGCTCGTCAGCCAATTCTTTTTCGATAATTTCGAGTGCAGCGACAAATTCCGATTTAATTTTCGCAATTTGTGCTTCAATATCGCCTTCGGTCGTTTTGGTTGCCTTTTCTACCGTTTGCACATCCTGCTTTCGCTGTTGAACTTCTTTGGGATTGTCGTTCGATTTCTGCTCCACTTTTTTCAGCAGTTTTTCGTAAGCCTCCAAAATTTGAGCTTTCGTATTTTTTTCGGATACCGGCTGTTCCATTTTTACATAAAATTTTAAGGGTGATACAATTACTTTTATTAATGTCCAGTTTTTTTGAACTGTTACAAAAGTAATATAAGTAATTCAAAATTATTCTTTTAGATTCCCTTTTTCGCTCTTCTTGCCATTTCACCATCGGTGAAGTTCTGCGACGGAATATATCCTTGGAGCGGCTGAATGCGCTGGTGAATCATATCGAGAAACCAACCGGGTTGCGGGAAAAAAGCCGTTTCGAGTTCGTGAGCCGGAGTGATCCAGTTGCGCGATCCCAATACACACACCGGAGCATCGAGATAATCGAAGCAGAGCGAACCGATATTCGCGGCTAGATCATTGAGGAACGAACCTCTTGCACATGCATCACTCGCGACTATTATTTTCCCTGTCTTTTTCACCGATTCGATTACTTTTTCATAATTAAAAGGAACCAACGACCGTGCGTCAATGACTTCAGCACTCATGCCATATTTTTCTTCCAGTTCTTTAGCTGCTGCCAATGCCTGATACAACGTATATCCGATCGTAAGAAAAGTGATATCTTTTCCTTCTTTTTTGATATCGGGTTCGCCAATAGGTATTTCATAATATCCTTTGGGTACACCCCCCTGATGAAATTGCTCACCGATATCATAAATACGTTGACTTTCGAAGAATACAACCGGATCGGTTCCCTGCAAGGCGGCATTCATCAGTCCTTTGGCATCGTAAGGTGTAGCGGGAAAACAAACTTTGATTCCCGGAATATGTGTCAAAAGTGAAGACCAATCCTGCGAATGTTGAGCGCCATATTTCGAACCGACTGATACGCGAACTACAACGGGCATTTTCAGCACATTCCCACTCATGGCCTGCCATTTGGGCAGTTGATTGAAAATTTCGTCGCCTGCGCGTCCCAGAAAATCGCAATACATCAGTTCTGGAATCACGCGACCACCACACATGGCATACCCAACGGCCGTCCCAATAATCGATGCCTCTGCAATAGGTGAATTGAAAAGCCGATGATATGGCAACGCCTCCGTCATTCCGGCATAAACGCCAAAAGCGCCGCCCCAATCACGATTTTCTTCGCCGTAGGCGATAAGGGAGGCATCTTTATAAAACCGATCCATGATGGCTTCAAAAATAGCGTCACGCAACTGAAATTGCTTCATTTTACTGTAAGGTTTGCCTTCGGCATCGAATGCAAAGCGTTCCTTAGTAGCAATTTTTTTCACACGCGAATTTTCTTCGAGCGGCATCAGAACTTCCGGTTTCGCATCAGAGAAAGAATCTACCGAGCCATTCGAAAACATCATGTCGCCAATTACCTCAGGATTTTTCAAACGGGGCGAAATATTGTCATCGATAGTTTTTAAAAATAACTCGTAAACAAGGGCTTTTACATCCTTCCATACATTATCCAAATCGTCTTGAGTAGCCACTCCGGCTTCGATCATCTGCTTGCCGAACGAAGCAATGCAATCGTGCTTTTCCCAAGCCTCAACTTCTTCTTTAGTCCGATACGAAGAAGCATCCGAAGGCGAATGGCCGCTATAGCGATAAGTCAGTACATCGAGCAAGACTGGCCCGTTTTTGTCTTCAATGACTTTTCGTTTCCGTTTATAAGCATCAATCACAGCAAGCGGATTATACCCGTCCACGCGCTCGGCGTGCATTTCTTCCGGATTAACACCTGCTCCAATCCGGGCTGCAATGCCATATCCCATCGTTTCGCCACAAGTTTGTCCGCCCATGCCATACTGATTGTTCATGATATTGAAAATGATAGGCAATCCGCCTTTCATGTCGCCTTCCCAAAGCTGTTTGAACTGATCCATAGCCGAGAAAGTGATTCCTTCCCACACGGGGCCGCAAGCCAATGCGGCATCGCCGATATTGGCAACGACCAAGCCGGGTTTGCGATTAACTTTCTTAAACAGGGCTGCACCAACGGCAATATCGCCCGAACCACCTACAATGGCATTGTTGGGATAAACGCCAAATGGCGTGAAAAATGCGTGCATCGATCCGCCCAAGCCCTTGTTGAATCCCGTCTCGCGCGCAAATATTTCGGCCAGCGTTCCATAAACCAAAAATCGACGAGCGAGCTCTTTTGTTGTTCCGTTGAAATCTTTTTGAACGATTTTCAAAATAGTTCCGTCGAAGAAATTCTCCATGATTTGCACCAATTGCTCATCGTCGAGTTTGTGAATTGCCGACATCCCTTTTGCAAGAATTTCTCCATGCGAACGATGACTTCCAAAAATAAAATCTTCAACAGTAAGTGTCCAAGCCATGCCGACTGCTGCCGATTCCTGACCAATGGAAAGGTGTGCAGGTCCGGGATGGTTGTAGGGCGTTCCGTTATATTCGCCTTTGGTTTTGATGAGATTGATCATGGTTTCGAACTCGCGAATCAAAACCATATCATGATACATGGCCTTAAATTCGCCATCTGAAAAATTGTTTCGTTCATCCTTCACCGTTTTTTGATACTGGTTGACAGGAATAGCTTGAAATTCGATAAATCCCGGTTGTCGTACTTGATTGGGATCGATAAATTCACTTTTTGGCATGATGTCTGAACTATGATTTATTTGATTAATTGATTATTTTGACAAATTTGGTATATATTTTTTGTTCGTCAATCTTTTAAAATTTAAACTCCGCTCTCCAAAATTAATCAGTAAGCCGATTTCTAAATTATATGCTTCCAAATAATTTATTGCTTGAGCGAGATGAACATCTTCCAATTTGATGACAGCTTTTATCTCAACTGAAATTACATTTTCTACCAAGAAATCGACACGTCTTAACCCTACTTGTATTCCCTTGTAAAGAACGGGCATATCAAACTCTCGATAGAATTGTAATCCATTCAATTCAAACTCATATTCCAATGCACGCTGATAAATCACTTCTTGAAAGCCATTCCCCAAATATTTATGTACTTCCAATGCACATCCAATAATTCGAGAAGTGAGTTTGGAATATTTGTATTCTGTTTTAATTGTTGAGCTCAAGATGCAATCAATCTAAAAAATGATTATACTGAAAACGATGTTGCGATTTAATCATAAGAATCATTTGATCAGCAAAATCATAGTTCTGACGTGATTGTTTCCTTGATTATCTCGCTAACGGTTGGATGCGGAAAAACAACTTCCTGTAATTCTTTTACGGTCATTTCCTGTTCGATAGCCATGCAAGCGCCATAAATGATTTCGCTCGATGGATTTCCTAATAAATGCACCCCGATAACTTCGCCGTATTTTTCTCCAACCAGCACCTTGCAAAGACCGTTGCCTCCTTCATTTTCGGCTACGAAACGTCCGGCATAAGACATCGGAAGTTTGGCAACCTTGTAGGCAATGCCTTTGGCTTTGGCGGATTCTTCGGTTTCGCCCACGCCTGCTACTTCGGGATTGGTGTAAACCACGCCGGGAATGGCGTTGTAACGCATCCTGTCCTGACGTCCGACAAGATTATTGACCACCACCTCCCCTTCGCGACTTGCCGTATGAGCCAACAGCGAAAAACCTGTAACATCCCCGGCTGCAAAAACTCCGGGCACATTCGTGCGCATTTTCTCGTCGGTCTTGATGCCGCCTCTGTTCAGTTCCACGTTCAGATTTTCCAATCCGAATCCTTGTATTACGGGACGACGGCCGACACTTAGAAGAATTTTTTCTCCTTCAACCGTTTGTGTTTTGCCTTCTTTTTCGAAAACCACTTTATGTCCGTCCACCTGCACCACTTTCGCATTCAGATGGAAATCAATTCCTTTTTTGGCATAAATATCGCGAAGCATCGCCGAAATCTCGAAATCGAGACCACCCAATATTTCGGGCAACATTTCTACAATCGTAACTTTCGTTCCCAAACTGTTGAAAAAACTAGCAAATTCCATTCCGATAACGCCTCCGCCGATCACAACGAGCGATTTTGGCTGCTGTTTCAGTTCGAGTATCTCCCGATTGGTAACCACGACGTCACCCGCTTCCTTTAGGCCGGGAATAGGAGGCACGGCTGCCTCGGAACCGGTGCAAATCAGCAGATTTTTACCTTTATAGATATTGCCATTGCAGGAAACTTCTATCCCGTCTTGTCCACGACCGACTATTGTGGCAGCGCCTTCGATAACAGTTACTTGATTGGCTGTCATTTTACTTTTGACGCCTGCAACCAGTTTTCGTACTACTTTATTTTTCCGGCTGATGATCTTTTCGTAATCATATCCAACATTTTCGGTCTGTATGCCATATTTATCTGCATGCAATGCGTTTTCGTAGGTTTTTGCACTGTAGAGCAAAGTTTTTGTGGGAATACAACCTTCATTGAGGCACACTCCGCCCAAGGCCTTTTTTTCGAAAAGCGTAACAGACAATCCATGATGTCCTGCTCTTTCAGCCGCCACATATCCTGCCGGGCCGCCGCCGATAATTAATAAATCTGTCATAAGGTGTTTCAATTTAAAAAAGTTCGATTTCGAGATTTTCTATTTCCACCGCAATTTGTTTTAAAAAGCGTGTAGCCTCGCCCCCGTCAATCGAACGATGATCATAGGTGAGGCTCAATCCGATGTATGGGACAAATCCATAAACTCCATCTCCCAGATCTTTCGGGCGAGGCACAATTGTATTCACTCCCAAAATTGCCGATTGAGGCAAATTGATGATTGGCGTAAAAATCTCTACACCATAATTTCCCAAATTGGATACGGTAAACGTACCCGCCTCTGATGAAAGAATCTCGGGATTCACATTCCCTTTTCGACATAAAGCTGCCACTTCCTTAAGCTGGCTTGCCAATCCGATAATGGACAAGTCGTCGGCATTGCGCACCACCGGGACCATCAATCCCCGATCGGTATCGACCGCCAAACCGAGGTGAATTTTCTTGAAATATCGAATGCTGTCGCCCAGAAAATGTGAATTTACATTCGGAAATTTTTGCAAAGCCTTGATCACGGCAAAGCAGACAAAATCGTTCAACGTGATATTCACCTGCAATTGTCCGCTCTCGTAGGCAGCTTTTGCCTTTTTGCGAAGTTGGAGAATGCGTCGGGCATCGGCACCCAAATGATGCGTCAACTGAGCAGAATTTTGAAGTGAAGCCTGCATCGATTTTGCAATTAGCTTGCGGATATTAGGCAATTTTCGATCTTCGTAATCCAAGCCATAAAATGCATTTGTCGGAGCTGATAAATCTACCGATTTTGCCATTCCATTTAATCCGCTTCCCGATGTAGTTGGTTGCAAACCTTCTTCCGAAGCAAGTTTTTTTGCCAACGGTGTCAATTTGGGACGATTTTCGAGTGCAGCCCGAACATCTTTTTCGATAATACGACCATTAGGTCCCGAACCTGCAAGAGCAGACGTTTCGATTGCTTCTTTCTCGGCCAGATGTTTGGCTCGCGGTGAAATCGGAGCATTATTCTTTGATTGAGGTTCTGTAAGAGTAGGTTGTGCGGGAGAACTCTTGACCTCGGCAACAGATTGTTGCGTTTTGATTTCGGGTTCTTCCTTTACCGATTCCGAAATATGGGTTTGTGCAAGCAAATCGGAATAATTTTCACCGGGTTCACCGATAATCATCACGTTTCGCAACACGGGAACTTCGTTTCCCTCACTATAAAAGCATTCGAGAACAGTTCCGTCTTGCGGTGACACTTCCTCAAAAGAAGCCTTATCGGTTTCGTAAGAAAAGATAACTTCTCCTTTTTTTAATTTATCGCCTTTTTTCTTGATTTCTGCAATAATACAAGATTCAACCGATTGCCCTTGTTTGGGCATAATAATCGATACAGCCATTCATTTATGATTTAAGTCGTTATACTTATTTTTCAATATCAAAACACTGAAGAAGATTTTTTTACGATATGTGAAAAAAGACTTTACGAGTGTTTTGACGCAGATTTTTGACACAGATATTAATTCTGTTTAGTGATTACAAAAATAGACATTCTCAAGTCAACAATCGTTATAATTATTGATTTAACGACTATGATATTTGATATAATTTCATCGGAAACTCGATTTTTCTTTTGAAATCATTCAATTCATACAAAATAATATCAAATATTGCAGTTATAAAATCATTTTTTCAATTACAAACTTAATTTACATTGTTTACTTTTGTCATGAACATTTATTTAATCTTTATTATTTCAGCCTGATGGGAAACAAATCAGCATCTTTTTTTGCAATCGATCTCGGAGCCTCGAGTGGAAGAGCCATGTTAGGCATCGTAGAAAGTGGAACATTGGAATTGCATGAGATTAATCGTTTCAAAAATCCGATTATCGACATTCACGGACGTTTATATTGGGATTTATTTCATCTGTATTCTCAAATTTTGAAATCGCTCAAAATAGCAAAAAACGAAGGAATCGAACTCGCCTCCATCGGAATCGATACGTGGGGCGTCGATTTTGTATGTTTTGGCAAGGATGGCGAACCGCTGAAAATGCCATACAGCTATCGCGACACGCACACTTTCGGAGCACCCGAGAAATTCTTCGAAAAAATTTCGCGGTTCGAAGTTTATCGAAAAACGGGAATTCAAATCATGAATTTCAATACACTTTTTCAGTTGGACACCCAACTGAGAGAACAAAATCCAATTTACCCTTGCATCAATAAAATACTTTTTATGCCCGATGCCTTGTCTTATTTGCTTACGGGGAAAATGGTTACCGAATATACCATTGCATCTACTTCGCAAATGATTGATCCGTATGCTCGGAGGTTCGATGCCGATTTGCTTTCTGCAATCAAATTGAATGAAAATCACTTTGCCCCCATCGTGTTTGCCGGCACACCAATCGGAACATTGTCGAAGGAGGTACAAAGCCAAACAGGATGCGGCAATATTCCGGTAGTTGCAGTTGCCGGACACGACACTGCTTCGGCTGTATTGGCAACGCCGGCTGCAAATAAACATTTTGCTTACCTCAGTTCGGGAACGTGGTCGTTAATGGGAATCGAATCGGAACAGCCCGTGATTAACGATAACACATTTGCCCTCAATTTCACTAACGAAGGTGGCGCAGACGGCTCGGTTCGACTGCTTAAAAATATTTGTGGAATGTGGCTAATCGAACAGTGCAAAAAAGAATGGGACAACAACGGCGAAATTTCCTATCAGGATATCGTGGATGCGGCCAAACAAGCTCGACCTTTTAAATGCTTCATCCACCCTGATGTCCCGATTTTTGCAAGTCCAGATTCGATGATCGATGCCATTCGCCAATTTTGCAACGAAACCGGTCAATTTATACCGCAAACAATGGGCGAAATTGCCCGTTGCATCTACGAAAGCCTGGCTTTTCGTTACAAACAGGTATTGAATGATTTGCAAAAATTAGCCTTATTCCCGATTGATATTCTTCACATTATCGGTGGAGGATCGCAAAACGACCTGCTCAATGCTTATACTGCCAACGCTATTGGCAAAAAGGTGGTCGCCGGACCATCGGAAGCTACAGCCATCGGAAATATTCTCGTGCAGGCTCAAGCTGCAGGTTTGGTCAACAACAAACAGGAAATGCGCAATATGGTAGCCCGATCTTTCGATTTGAAAACCTTTCTGCCGGAAGACACCCAAAATTGGGATTCGCATTATGCCGAATATCTTGAAGCCACGCATAATTTTTAAATTTTCACATAATTAATATCATCATCAAATGAAAGACGAACAAATCAAGAAAGCGTATGAAGCCGCAAAAGAACAGTACGCTACGTTAGGAATCGATGTCGATCAGGCTATCAAAAAATTAAACACAGTATCCCTTTCCATACATTGCTGGCAAGCCGACGATGTTTTGGGCTTCGAAAATCCCGAGGGCGGTTTGTCGGGAGGAATTCAGGCAACCGGCAATTATCCCGGAAGAGCTCGTAGCCTAGAAGAGTTGCAAAAAGATATCGAAAAAGTATTAACGCTCATTCCCGGTAAACATCGGTTGAGTCTTCATGCCATATATGGAGATTTCGGAGGTCAATTCGTTGATCGTGATCAAATCGAGCCAAAACATTTTCAAGTATGGATGGATTGGGCTAAAAAAAATGACGTGAAACTCGATTTCAATTCCACTTTCTTTTCCCATCCTAAATCTGATAGCGGATACACACTTTCGGATTTCGATCCCGAAATCCGAAAATTTTGGATCGAACACCTGCGTCGTTGTCGCCGAATTGCCGAAGAAATGGGGCGTCAACAAGGTGATGCCTGCATCCACAACATTTGGATTCCCGACGGCGAAAAAGACAAAACCGTTTCGCGAATGAAGCATAGAGAATTGCTCAAGCAATCTCTCGACGAAGCATTGGCCGATAAAATCGATACGAAATATTTGAAAGATACTGTTGAATGCAAACTTTTCGGCATTGGTAGTGAAAGCTTTGTGACAGGTTCTCACGAATTTTATATGGGCTATGCTGTCAAAAACAACATGATGCTTACGTTGGATGCCGGACATTTCCATCCGACGGAAGTGATATCGGACAAAATTTCATCGATGCTGCTGTTCGTTCCCGAAATCAATCTTCACGTCAGTCGTCCCGAACGCTGGGACAGTGATCACGTAGTGATTCTCACGGACGAATTACAGGCACTGTCGCAGGAAATTGTTCGCTCGGGACAAATCGATCGCGTACATATCGGTCTTGACTATTTTGATGCTTCCATCAATCGACTCGGCGCTTATGTCGTTGGAATCAGATCGGCTCAAAAGGCGATGTTGCAAGCAATGCTCGAACCAACAGAAATGTTGAGAAACTTCGAATTGCAAAACAAAAATTTCCAACGTATGGCCTATCTCGAAGAACTAAAAGCTATGCCGTGGAATGACGTTTACAACTACTATTGCCTGCAACAGGGTGTTCCGGTTGCCGACGAATACATTGCAGGCATTCAAGCCTACGAAGATGAAGTAACATCTAAAAGATAATCGAAATGAACACTATTATCGGGTTGATTATTATTGCAATAGGGAGTATGGGCCAATCGAGCTCATACGTCCCTATCAATAAAATCAAAGATTGGTCGTGGGAAAACTTCTGGCTCATGCAGGGAGTTTTTGCCTGGATCGTTTTTCCATTCTTGGGAGCATTGATGGCAAATTCGTTTCCGGAACTAATGCAAATTTATGGGGCTAATTCGGGTGCGGCACTCGCATCAGTCGGGTATGGCGTCTTATGGGGAATCGGAGGATTAACATTCGGCCTTAGCATGCGATTCCTCGGGATTGCTCTGGGACAATCCGTTGCATTGGGAACCTGTGCTGCTTTTGGAACGCTTATTCCTGCGGTGCTTAGCGGCACCGATCTGTTTTCGCCCAAGGGGCTGATACTATTGTTGGCAGTCGCCGTAACACTTGTTGGCATAGCGTTGGTGGGATACGCAGGCAGTCTTCGTTCGAAAAACATGTCTGAAGAAGAACGGAAAAAAGCGATCAAAGATTTTGCGCTGAAAAAAGGATTGCTCATTGCACTTCTCTCGGGAGTGATGAGCGCTTGCTTTAGTTTGGGACTGAATGCCGGAATTCCCGTAAAGGAAGCAGCCATTGCTATGGGAGCTCCAGAGCTGTTTGCACAGAATCCTGTTACATTGTTGGTTACAATTGGCGGTTTCTTCACCAACCTTATTTATTGCCTCTATATGAATGCTAAAAACAAAACCGGTGGTGAAATCAAAAAATCCTCGAAATCGGTTTTAATCAACAACCTGCTTTTTTGTGCGCTTGCCGGACTCTTGTGGTATTCGCAATTCTTCGGATTGGGAATGGGACAAAGTTTCTTTGAACCCGACAGCGTGATGATGGCATTTTCGTGGAGCATCCTTATGTCCTTAAACGTAGTTTTCAGCAATGTTTGGGGAATCATTCTGAAAGAATGGGTCGGTGCCGGCAAAAAAGCCGTATTTTTCCTGGCTATAGGAATGGCAACGCTCATCTTTGCGCTGATTATTCCGAATTTGTTTAGATAATCGAACGCAATTACCTTTAATTTTCATTTCGGCACAATACGGTTATCGGCAAACTTATCTGTTTATTACTGTATTGTGCTTCAGATTTTTTACTTATATTTGCCAGAGAATAAGTGATACCATATAACCAACAGGAAGACATGCGGTATAATGATTTTGGTATCGATTTTAAGTATTTGATAGTAAACGAAAAAGACAAAAGTTTCGGTCTTACTGTCAATACAGTCGGTTTTCAACCAATCCCGCCTCATACTTTATATCCTTCTACTCAACACCCGAAAAGCTACTATTTTGATCCCTGCAAGGGACGGGTGTTGTCGGAATATCAAATCCTCTATATCAGTAAAGGTAAAGGAACTTTTACTTCGGAATCAACAAAAAAAACTTCTATTGGAAAAGGACAAGCTATTATTTTGTTTCCAGGTCAATGGCATACCTACTGTCCTTCCTCCGGAACAGGATGGAACGAATATTATATCGGATTTGAAGGCAGCATCATCGACAATCTCGTTGCCAACGGATTTATTTCAATCTCTAATCAGATACTTGATGTTGGCGTAAATGAGGAACTTGTAAATTTATTTTCAATGGCAATCAAAGTTGCCAAAGAGGATAAAAAAGCGTCTCAACAATACTTGGCAGGGATTGTTCTCAATATATTAGGATCTATACTTTATTTGTCGTATAATAAAGATTCTGAATCCAAGGAAACGACTCAAATAGTTGAGCGGGCAAAAGTGATCATGCTCGAAAATATCAATAAAGAAATTGATATTCATGAGATAGCATCCAACTTAGGAACGAGCTATTCGTGGTTCAGAAAAGTATTCAAAGAATACACCGGATTTGCTCCATCTCAATATTTTCAGGAATTAAAACTCAGAAAGTCTAAGGAGCTTCTTGTCGAATCAAACTTATCGGTCAAAGAAATTGCCTACCATCTCAAATTTAGTTCCTACGAATATTTTTTATCATTCTTTAAGAAAAGGGTCGGCCAGACCCCGTTAGAATATCGGAATATGGGAAAATAAATTTCCCTCCTGCGTATTCTCCAATATAAATATAAATAAAGACAATATTAAAATATTCCTTTGAGATTTCGCTCTTTTATCATTTCAAATTTATTTGCATGAAAACATATTTCACAACACTCTTTTTTTTATTTTTTCTACTTCTCACGGTTAATGGTCGGCAAATCTGCACGGTCGCTCCCAAAAATCTCACCTGCGAATATCTTTCCAATCCGACAGGTTTGGATGTGAGTCACCCACGATTTAGTTGGAAACTCGAAGCTGTAAACAGCAACGATTTTGGCCAGCGACAAACGGCTTATCGCATTTTGGTGGGGACATCGGAACGACAAATTCATCAAAACACTGGCGATTGTTGGGATTCGGGATGGGTAAATTCCGACGATATGCAACTGATTCGTTATCAGGGTAAACAGTTGCAATCGGATAAGGATTATTTTTGGAATGTAACCGTCAAAGACGAAAAGGGAAATATTTCCGCTGCAAGTGAGACTGCAACTTTCAGCACAGGTCTTTTCAATCAATCGGAATGGACAGCCAAATGGATCGGAACCTCTGAAGTATATGATCCCACCAGAGACAGTAATCAAATGTACGATCCATGGTTCAGGAAAAATTTCGAGCTGAAGCAAAAACCTGAAAGAGCAATTCTCTTCGTAGCTTCGGTTGGCTATCATGAAGTCTATGTGAACGGTCAAAAAATCGGCGATCACGTGCTTGCTCCCGCAGTAACAGATCATACTAAACGAGCCCGCTATATTGCTTATGACATTGCTCCCGCCTTGAAAAAAGGTAAAAACACGATTGCCCTTTGGCTCGGAACTTCATGGTCGATCTTCGGAGCTTATGCCACTCCCGATAAACCCAGAGCGCCCATTGTCATTGCTCAAGTCGATATCTATGGCGACAACGGCCACAAGCTTGCCAGAATCATTACCGATGAATCATGGCGAACCCATCCCAGTCCCAATAAGCTGATCGGAAATTGGGATTTTGGGGCTGGAGGTTATGGTGGAGAGATTTGGGACGCCAATCGAGAAATTAACGGTTGGAATCTGCCAAATTATAATGATCAGTCATGGCAAAAAGCAATTGTTTATACTCCAAAACTCGAGTTATCGGCTCAACGAGTGGAAACAAATAAACTGTTTCGTGAAATTCAGCCCGTCAGCATTGAAAAACGTTCCGACGGAAGTTATCGTGTAGACATGGGTGTGAATTTTGCCGGATGGACTCAGATTCACGTGAAGGGAATTCCGGGTGATACAGTTCGTTTCCTATTTTCCGAACGGGAACAGAACGATATGACTTTTGGCCTGCATAATGCTTTCGTTATCGGACAGACAGGCGAAGGCGTTTTTCACAATCGATTCAATTACAGTTCCGGCAGATGGATCACTATTATAGGGTTGAAATCTGAACCTCGAAAGGAAGACATCAAAGGTTGGAATGTCCGAACGAACTATAAGGATGCAACGACTTTCGAATGCTCCGATGATCTGCAGAACTGGATATATAGAACAATCCGATGGACTTTCGAAAATCTGACCATAGGAGGCTACGTTGTGGATTGTCCACAACGCGAAAGGCTTGGCTACGGAGGCGATGCGCATGCTACATCCGAAACCGGTATGTTCAATTATCAATTGGGAGCTTTCTACAGCAAATGGCTCGAAGACTGGCGCGATGTACAAGGAACGGAACCTATGGTCGGTAATATGAATGACCCTAATTGGGCTCGAAAGCAGGTTGGCAGCGGCAGACTGCTTGGAGGTGGCATTCTTCCACAAACTGCGCCGACCTATCATGGCGGTGGTGGACCGGCTTGGGGCGGAATAGTGGTAACCTTACCTTGGTTTATGTATCAGCATTACGCAGACACGGACGTCCTTCATGAAAATTTCGAAATGATCAAAGGGTGGTTGAGTTTTCTCGATACGAAAGTCAAAGACAATATGCTCACGCGTTATGGTGGAGATTGGGACTTCTTGGGAGACTGGCTATGGCCTCAGGCTACCGAACAGGGTATGAACAACAACTCCGATGAAAACCTGTTTTTCAACAATTGCTATTGGATTTACAACCTGAAGACTGCAGCTAAAATTGCTCGAATCATCGGCAAAACCGAGGAAGCTGAACAATGGGAACATCAAGCTGACTTATCAAGCGATATTCTCCATGCAAAATATTATCATGCGGACGATCACAATTATTCCGACGGAACTATGCGAAGTCTCGCAGCCGCATTATATGGAGATATCATGCCAAAAGAATTGCACTCTGCAGTGATGAAACGACTTGAGTACGAAATACTCGTCAAGCAGAAAGGGCACATCGATGTTGGAATCACCGGTGGTGCTATGCTCTTCAAAGTTTTGCGCGAAGAAGGTCGTGATGATCTGATTTATTCCATGACCTCGCAAACCACTTATCCAAGTTGGGGATTTATGCGCGAAAACGGTGCTACGACAATGTGGGAAATGTGGGAAAAGGACTTGCAGGGACATTCACTCTTGCACAGTTCTTATCTTTATCCCGGAGCATGGTATATTGATGGCATGGCAGGAATAAGACGTGATCCTGAAATTCCCGGATTCAGAAAATTCATCATTCGCATCCCTCTTTTGACAGAAACACAGATTTCGTGGGCAAAAGCTGAATTCGATTCTCCCGCAGGTCTCATCAAATCACATTGGGAACGTAACAATGGTAAAACAGAATTAAACGTAACCGTACCACCGAATTGTACGGCTACGATTTATTTCCCTGATGAGAAAGGAAAAACGATTCACGAAAAGTCCGGATTGGCAAAAAAAATCGGCAAGAAAGACGGATATTTGCTTTACGAAATTTCGACAGGCAATTTCCTCTTTACGAATTAATTTCATCTATTCATATTAAATTTCTTTACAATGAAACGCATTTGTTTATTTATCGGTATTTTATTTGCTATTGCCATGAGTGCATGTCAGGGAGAAAAACCAACTGTTTTCTCTCTGAAAGTTGAAATGCAGGAAAATCCCGAAGGGGTGGGCACAACTCAGCCCCGATTTTCTTGGCAAATAGCATCGAACACTCAGGATTTGATGCAAACGGCCTATCAAATTCAGGTAGCAAGTTCTGAGGAGGATTTGATGCAGGGTAAGAATCTGCTTTGGGACACAAAGAAGATGAAAAGTGATCAATCAATACTTGTTCCTTACGAAGGTAGCGAGCTGTCCTCGCGTCAAATTTGTTTTTGGCGGGTGAAAGTATTTACAAACCAAGGAAGCAGTGACTGGAGCGCAATTGGTCGTTGGTCGATGGCACTGCTCAACGATGCCGATTGGCAGGCCAAATGGATCGGCGAAGATTCGCTATCGAATCCCGGCGAAACCATGAAAGGAGATACACGATTGGCCGCTCGCTACCTTCGTAAACCATTTACTGCAAACAAAGAGGTAAAAAGAGCTGTTATCTACATTTCGGGTTTGGGGTCAAACGAAGCCTACATCAACGGAAAACGAATATCGGAAGACGTTTTTGTCCCCACAGTTTCGTGGTATCCCGAAAGAGTTTACTACAACACATACGATGTAACCGATCTGGTTGCAAAAGATGCGAACGTAATTGCCATTAAGCTCGGCAACGGACGATATTTCGGTATGCGTGGATCGGCGTTCGATTTCGATAATCTGCAAGTCTTTGGACTGCCTAGCTTGCTTGCGCAATTGGAAATAGAGTACACAGACGGCACTTCTCAGATCGTAGCAAGCGATGAATCGTGGAAAGTTATCTCAAAAGGGCCGATTGTGGCCAACAACGAATACGACGGCGAAGAATATGACTCCAACCTCGAAATGCCCTGTTGGAACACAACCACTTTCGATGACAATTCATGGCTGCATGCCGACTTGATGCCCGTACCAAAAGGGAAACTTACGGCTCAACCCAATCCCAATCTACGAGTGATGGAGGAAATAAAACCGGTAAAAATCACCGAACTTCCTAACGGGAAATACATCCTTGACATGGGGCAAAATATGGTGGGTTGGTTGAAAATCGAAAAACTGAACGGTAAAAAAGGCCAACCTGTTACCATGCGCTTCGCCGAACTGCTCAATCCCGACAGTACGCTATATTTGGCAAACCTTCGCGGAGCTAAAGTTACGGATATCTATACGCCTGCAAAAGACGGAGAATTCGCTTGGGAACCGTCGTTTGTGTATCACGGATTTCGATTTGTGGAAATTTCGGGATTGAAGGAAAAGCCTGACTTGTCTGCATTTACAGGAAAAGTGGTATATGACAAAATGGAGACTACCGGACAATTTGAAACCAACAACGAAATCATTAATCAGACTTTCAAAAATGCCTATTGGGGCATTCGCGGCAACTATCGCGGCATGCCAACTGACTGTCCGCAACGCGACGAACGCATGGGCTGGTTGGGTGATCGTGCTACGGGATGTTTCGGCGAAGCATTCGTTTTCAACAACGCATTGCTTTACAGCAAATGGATACAGGATATCGAAGACTCGCAAAGTCCCGAAGGAAGTATTTCGGTAGTTTCACCGCGTTATTGGACTATCTATAACGATGACGTAACCTGGCCGGCCGCTTACTTTTATGCAGCAAATATGCTTTTTCATCAGTATGGCGATAGCAATCCTATCAAGAAGCACTATGGTTCAATGAAACATTATCTGCAACGCATCCAGCAAGTTTCGATGCAGGACTACATTCTTACAAAAGACACCTATGGCGATTGGTGCATGCCTCCCGAAAGGCAGGATCTCATTCACTCTCAAGATCCTGCGCGTAAAACTGCCGGACCTATCTTAAGCACGACCATGTATTACAGTCTGCTGAACTTGATGACGGACTTTGCTCCTATTAGCGGGAATCAAGAGGATATTCCCGAATTTAAGAATATGGCTGCAAAAATCAAGGAAGCCTATAATAACAAATACTTCAATGTCGATTCGGCTAAATATGACAATAATACGGTAACGGCTAATATTCTTTCGCTCCGGCTGGGGCTTGTTCCCGAAGGATACGAACAAAAAGTTTTCGATAATGTGGTGAAGAAAACCGAAGTCGATTTCGACGGACATGTAAGTACAGGTGTACTGGGAATCCAACAATTGATGCGCGGACTCACACAATACGGAAACGTCGATTTGGCCTACAAAATTGCAACAAACGATACCTATCCGAGTTGGGGATATATGATCCGTAAAGGTGCTACTACTATTTGGGAGCTCTGGAACGGCGATACTGCCGATCCTGCCATGAACTCGGCTAATCATGTAATGCTGCTGGGCGATCTGATCATCTGGTACTACGAAGATCTGGCAGGCATCAAATGTGCACCCGGAAGTGTAGCTTACAAAAAGCTGTGGATGGAGCCGAAATTTCCCGAAGGATTATCGCATGTAAAAGCATCTTATAATTCGGTTTATGGCGAAATCAAAAGCGAATGGACAAAAGATAACGGTTCTTTCGTTTGGGATATAACCATTCCAGGAAATACTTCTGCCACCGTCAAACTGCCGAAGCAACTCAATATCATTTCCCCATCGGGTAAAGGCATACACAAAGTGATCGAAATCGATAATGCAATTGAAATCGAATTAGGCTCGGGAAGTTATCAGTTGAAAAGCAAGTAATCAAATACCTAAAATCCGCAAGTCAATTATTTTGGGACAAGCAGGTATATTTCGGCAGACATTCAAATTGCCGTTTTCAAGATTTCACGCTTTTCTTTTCTCGATGCATAAAATTGTCAGGGAAAATGTGCATCCTGTTTGCAAATTTAAGGGCAGAAAAAGAGATATTTCATCCTATT
>JARKPE010000011.1 GCA_029975415.1 Dysgonamonadaceae bacterium
GCCATCATCAAAAACGATAATGAAGAGATAAGAAAAGAGCTTGGAGATGTGTTGCTACATGTGGTTTTTTACTCAAAGATCGGCGAAGAAAAAAAAGCATTCGATATAGCTGACGTCTGCAACGCTTTGTGTGACAAGCTGATTTTTCGACATCCACACGTCTTTGGCGATGCACAAGCCGATTCGGCTCATTCGGTAGAAAAATCGTGGGAACAAATCAAACTGAAAGAGAAAGGAGGCAACAAAACCGTTCTCGAAGGTGTTCCTTCGTCGCTGCCATCGCTCATCAAAGCGCTGCGAATACAGGACAAGGCAAGAAATTCCGGATTTGACTGGAATAAACGACACGACGTGTGGGACAAAGTGAAAGAAGAAATCGGCGAGCTTGAATCGGAAATCGAACAAATGAACCCCGAAGAAATGGAAGGCGAATTTGGCGACGTGCTTTTCAGTATTATCAATGCTGCACGCTTATATGGAGTAAATCCCGACAACGCCCTCGAGCGCACCAACCAAAAATTCATTTATCGTTTCAACTATATGGAACAAAAAGTTCGCGAGCAAGGTAAATCTTTCAAGGACACGCCGCTCGACGAAATGGAAAATTTGTGGCAAGAAGCCAAACGAAATGGCTTTTGAAAAAAACAAAACAACAAAAGACAAAAATGAAAAATCTCCTTTGTCCTCAATGCAAAATTCGACGGTTTTACCTGTTGAATCCTGCCGGCGAACGACTCGTCGTTACTGTAACCGAAGATAAACAAATCCACCCGATTCACGAGGACGAATCGCTCGATGGATTTGATACTTCGATATTGTATTGTTTGGGTTGTTCGTGGAAAGGATCGGTGAACAACCTAACTAAATAAGAATCTTTTTTACAGAAATTATTTTCCCAATCTCCAACGCGAAAGGATATTTTCACGCTTATTGAAAATGCCGTTTTGTTTGGTTCGCACATCTTCCACTACATAAAAAATATTCGGGTCGAAATCGGTAAAAATCATTGCAACTTTTTTCATGTGTTTGCGATCGATCACCGTTTCGATAATATCCACCCTGTCAATCGAACCTGTTCCATGCAACAATGTAGCTCCGAAATTCATTTCGTTGAGCCGTTGTATTAAGTCATTTCCATTTTTTTTCGTATAAACCCGACACACAACAATGCCGTATGCAATATGCTGTTCCAAAAGAATCCCCACATAATTACCCGTAGCATAACCGGCCGCGTAAGATACATACGCGACAAGATCATTTGCTCGCGAAAGAATTTGTGAGATAATAACCACCCAGATAAACACTTCAAAAAATCCGATAAGAGGCGCTTTATACTTTTCACCTTTTGAAACAAAAATGATGCGCATCGTACCGAGCGTTACGTCGCATATACGTCCAAAGAAAATCATTATCGGTAATGCCCAAGGATAAACATCTAAAAAGTCGAACATAGTAGTATTTTAATTTAAATGTTTGGAAATAGTAAATCAGAAGTCAGAAGTCAGAAGTCAGAAATTAGAAGTTATCACCCATCCCTTTTCACTGTTCACTTTTCACTTATACTCCTGAGATAATCAATAAAATTTCGGATATCATCCTCCGATGTATCCCACGAACAAACCAACCTCATCTCGTTTCGTTCTTCATCCCACGGGTAAAAGAAATAGCATTCGAGCAACCGATCGGTAAGTGATTTAGGAGCAATGAAAAAAACGGCATTTGCATCCACAGATTGGGTAATTTCTATTTCCGAAATTTTTCGCATTTCGTCGGCCAACTTTTGTGCTGACGCATTGGAATGAGCTGCATTTTGCAACCAGATTCCTTCTTCAAGATAGGGGATAAATTGTGCCGACACAAAACGCATTTTCGAATAAAGTTGCGTGGTTTGCTTTCGATGATATTTGATGTTTCGAGCCAATTCTTCCCTCATCGGCACAAGCGCTTCTCCAAAAAGCAATCCGTTTTTAGTACCTCCAATCGTAAAAATGTCCACGCCGCAATCCGCAGTTATCGCTTTCAGTGACAGATTGAGCGAAGCGCAGGCATTTGCCATCCGAGTTCCATCCACAAACAGATACATTTCGTATTCGTGTGCCAAATCGGCAAGCGCTCTCACCTCTTGGGGCGTGTACACAGTGCCCATTTCGGTAGTTTGCGAAATAGCAATAACCTTGGGTTGAGAATGATGTTCGAATCCGAATCCATGCAGTTGCGTCTTCACCAATTCGGGCGTGAGTTTGCCATCGGGTGTCGGAATTTCTTTCAGCGAACTGCCGGTGAATTTGACAGGTGCACCACATTCGTCGGTAGCTATGTGTGCCGTAGCGGCACATATCACCGATTGAAACGGTTGAAGGCAGGCCGACAATGCCACCACGTTTGCACCCGTTCCGTTGAACACGAAAACAGGATTGATATCGTTTCTGTCCAACATTTTTCGAATGACGTTTTCGGCACGTCTCGTCCAGTCATCGTCGCCATAGGCGATGGCATGATCGACATTGGCTTCGGCTATCGCCGCAAGCATTCTCGGATGAGCGCCGGAGTTGTTGTCACTTCCAAAACTTCGCATATTTTTTATATTCTTGATTGTTCTATTGATTTTCTAATTGCAGATTAGCCAACAAAAATTTCCGAATATCTTCGGCATTTCGGCGTTTGCGTCGGGCATAATCCAAAAGTTGCTCTTCCGATATCTCGCCTACTGCGAAATATTTGGCTTGTGGATGAGCGAAAAACAAACCGCTCACCGAGGCGTTGGGATACATCACTCCGTTTTCGGTAAGCGAAATGCCGATTTCTTCGGAATGGAGCATCTCGTGTAAAGCAAAGTTGACCGATTGATCGGGAATGGACGGATAACCTACGGCCGGTCGAATTCCCCGATATTTCACCGCAAACATTTCGGCTACCGCTAAAGATTCATCTGCGGCATAGCCCCAAAATTCCCGACGCACTTTGGCATGAAGCCATTCGGTTGTAGCTTCGGCCAAGCGATCGAGCAGCGATTTCATGAGTAATGCCGCATATTCGTCACCTTCGTTCTCATATTTCTTCAATTGTGATTCGGCTCCTGCTCCTGCCGTTACGGCAAAAGCACCGATGTAGTCTTTCTTACCCGACTCGACCGGAGCTATGAAATCACTCAGACAAAGATATTCTTCTTTTTCGTTTTTTCGTTGCTGACGTAACATCGGGAAAGGTCGATCGGCAATAAAAATGGTGTCCGATTCGCTCTGCGCTTCGTAGAAGCCAAAAACTGCATTGATATAAGGAACATGGTTTTCGATAAAAGAACGCAACATTTCGCGTGCATCGTCATACAATCGAGCTGCTTCCTGTGCTTTGTCTCTCTCGTCTTCTCTGAAAGTTGCAAGCCATTGCGTACGACAATTTCCACACGAATCTACATTCTTTACCGAAGCAAATTTGGCCGATAGATTCCAAGCATGAAAGAAAAATTTCCAGTCGATGAAAGGCACGATTTCCGAAACTGCTATGTGCTGAAGTACAATTCGTCCCAACTGACAGGGTACATCCGGCTCGAAACCCGACCAATCAATCTTGAATTTGTTTCGACGGGCTTCAGCCAACGAAACAAGCTCTATTTTCTTTTCACGCCCGCTTTCGCGAAGTATTCGATATTCGTTGCGAATGCTTTCCACAAAATCGTTCTTGCCTTCGGCATTCAGCAGATTCGCCACGGCTGCCGGACTTTGCGAAGCATCCTTCACATATATTACTGCACCTTGACTGTATTTCGGCTCTATCTTCAAGGCCGTGTGCAATTTCGAAGTAGTGGCACCTCCGATGAGCAGTGGAATACTGAATCCGGCTTTCTCCATTTCGGTTGCCACTATTGACATCTCTTCGAGCGACGGAGTGATCAACCCGCTCAAGCCCACAATATCCGGCTGTTCACGACGCACCGCCTCGATGATTTTTTCGGGAGGCACCATCACTCCCAAATCAATGATCTCGTAATTGTTGCAGGCCAGCACAATCGAAACAATATTTTTTCCGATATCGTGCACATCACCTTTCACCGTGGCAAGCAATATTTTCCCGGCTTTCTGCGATTCGCCGGCAGAAGATTTTTCGGCTTCAATCGTCGGTTGCAGGATGGCAACTGCCTTCTTCATCGTACGGGCAGCCTTCACAACTTGCGGAAGAAACATTTTCCCCGATCCGAACAGATCTCCCACTTTGTTCATCCCCGCCATCAGTGGCTTGTCGATGATATCCACCGCACGAGGATATTTTTTTAATGCTTCGGCAATGTCTTCTTCCAAAAAATCGCCGATACCCTTCACCAGTGCATAACTCAAACGTTCGTCCACCGACAAGGAGCGCCATTCTGGCACTTCGGAATGCATGGTTTCCGAGGGTCGTTCGTTTTTAACCTGCTGGGCATACTCGGTAAGTCGCTCACCTGCATCGGGGCGACGATTGAGAACTACGTCCTCGATAAGCGTCCTCACATCGTCGGGAATATCTTCATAAATCACCGATTGTGCAGGATTCACAATGCCCATATCCAATCCGGCCTGAATGGCGTGGTACAGAAAAACCGAATGCATCGCTTCGCGAATATAATTGTTGCCTCTGAACGAAAAAGAGAGATTGCTCACTCCTCCACTCACCTTGGCATGAGGCAGATGTGTCTTGATCCAACGAACCGTATCGATGAAATCGACTGCATAGTTGTTGTGCTCGTCCATACCTGTAGCAATGGCAAGCACATTCGGATCGAAAATAATATCTTTCGGATCGAATCCACGTTCGGTTAGCAGTTTGTAGGCACGGCTGCAAACCTCGATGCGCCGCTCGAAAGTATCGGCTTGTCCCTTTTCATCGAAAGCCATCACTACTACGGCAGCACCGTATTTCTGAACGAGATCGGCATGATGAAGAAATTCGCTTTCGCCGTTTTTCAACGAGATGGAATTAACAATGCTTTTGCCCTGCGTGCATTTCAACCCTGCCTCGATCACCTCCCATTTCGATGAATCGATCATCAAGGGCACGCGTGCCACGTCGGGATCGGATGCCAGCAAGTTGAGAAAATTGGTCATCTCCTGCACTCCATCGAGCAAACCGTCGTCCATGTTGACATCAAGCACTTGTGCACCATCTTCTACCTGTTTACGGGCAATATCGAGTGCTTCGTCGTATTTTTTCTCCTGAATGAGACGCAAAAACTTGCGCGATCCGGCTACATTACATCGCTCACCGATATTCAGAAAATTGATATCGGGCGAAACTTCCAGATCCTCCAACCCCGACAAGTGCAAATATGCAGGCGCAGGTGCAGGCTGATGCGGTTTTTTACCTGCAACAAGTCTGTCGTATTCGGCAATGTGGGCAGGAGTTGTTCCGCAACACCCACCTATGATATTTACCAATCCTTCGTCGATGTATTCTTTGATTTGCACCGCCATTCGTTCGGGCGTTTCGTCATACTCACCCAACTGATTAGGCAATCCGGCATTGGGATAGGCACTGATATAGAACGGTGCTATACGTCCCAATTCTTTCAGATAGGGTTTCATATCGGCTGCGCCGAACGAACAGTTGAGTCCGATAGCCAGCGGCCGGGCATGACTTACCGAAGTAACAAAAGCCGGCAGAGTTTGTCCCGAAAGCGTTCTTCCTGCCTTATCGGACAGAGTTACCGAAAGAATAACGGGAATATTCCTCTCGCCGATCACTTCTTTGGCTGCAAAAATAGCCGCTTTGGCATTGAGCGTATCGAAAATGGTTTCAACCAAAAGCAAATCCACTCCCCCTTCAATCAAGGCTTCGATCTGCTCCCTGTAGGCCGACTTCAATTCGTCGAAAGTCAATGCGCGATACATCGGATCTTCCACGTTGGGACTCATCGAAGTGGTTTTGTTGGTCGGACCGATCGATCCGGCTACAAAACGAGGTTTATCGGGTGTTTTGACCGTATATTCGTCGGCCGCTGCACGAGCAAGCCTCGCAGCGGCAAGATTCATTTCACGAGCATACTCCTGCATGTGATAGTCGCTCATCGAAACGCGTGTAGCATTAAATGTATTCGTTTCGATAATATCGGCGCCTGCTTCGAGATAGGCACGATGAATTTCGCCAATGATGTCGGGACGGGTTAGAGAAAGCAAATCGTTGTTGCCTTTCAGCAAAACCGGAAAGTCTTTGAAACGTTCGCCCCGATAATCGGCTTCGGTCAATCCGTAGCGCTGGATCATCGTTCCCATAGCTCCATCGAGGATGAGAATGCGCGAGGATATAATATCCTGAATATTCATTTTTCTTTTTCTCTTTAAATTTCAACCGAAACGAGCGACATTTTTCTACGCAATTCGAGATAGCCTTTTCTGATCCATACGGCCACCCATGCAGCTGTGAGTCTGACGCCCAATATCCACCATAGTGAAACGCCCAAAGCTACAAACAAAAGATTGTCCTCGATGATGGAGTGCGAAACGGCCAGATGATAGTTCAACAAACCGGCGTCGGATTTTGTTACTTTTCCCTCACTCATCTGATCGAGCATCATGGCACCGCCGTAAGAAAGTCCGACGATGTATCCGATAAGCCAGAGAAAAGCCGTGTCGATGGGCAATCCGAAAAATTTGAGAATCGGCTCTATTCCTTTACTCAACTTGTCTATGAGATGGTATTTCAGCATGATGCCATACAGCACGTTGAGGGTAGTAACGATTACGATGATGAGCAACGAAATTTGAAGCGAACTCTTCAACCAGATCAACAAAACCTCGGCCACAGAAGTAAGTACAACGGCTTCTGTGCGAGCAAATAGGGGCATACCCATTTGTTGTGGCAAAATCAGGTTGAGTACGACACCAACGACGATACTCATCGCTACGCGAAGAGCAACCATCGACCAGAACGATGTTCCCGTTTTGCCCTGAATGGCGCATTCCACCGGAAGGTTATGCGATATTTGGCACATGAGGGCTAAAATAGTCAATTCGCGCAACGTGATAGACATGGAAGTGATGATGGCCAGTGGCGCATAGAGTGGTAAAAAAATGCTCGTGATAAATACGATAGCTGTGCTTCCGGGCAGTCCCAAGTGCATGAAAACCGGATTGAGCCAACCGGCCAAAACAGCCAGCACTCCAAAATAATCCAAAAACCGCACTATCAACGATATCGGGAGAATGATTTTGAGCAGCCATACCAGCATGCGTCCCGATTTCTGAAGACTTGGCAGCAAAATATATCTATAAAAACTCATAAGTTGACAACCTCTCTTGTAAAACTACTTCTTGAATGCCCTGTCCATAGCTCGTTTGTCTTCCTTCTCGCGGATAGACTGTCGCTTGTCGTATTGTTTTTTTCCTCGTGCCAACGCAATGTTGAGTTTGGCCAATCCTTTTTCGTTGATAAACAATTTTGTAGGAATGATGGTGTACCCGGGTTCTTTGGTTGCCCGCATCAATTTGCGAAGTTCGTTTTTGTTGAGCAACAACTTGCGATCACGACGTGGATTGTGATTGTTGTAAGTGCCATAAAAATATTCGGCAATATACATATTCCGAACCCACAATTCCCCGTTTTCGAACAAGCAATAACTGTCCACCAAACTCGCCTTTCCCAGTCGCACCGATTTTATTTCGGTTCCGGTCAGGACAATGCCGGCGGTATAGGTTTCTACCAGTTCGTAATCGAAGGTGGCACGTTTGTTTTTTATATTTACGGGATTTTGTTTCATTTTATCTGATCAATAAGCCGAGAATTGCATAGATTGACAGCGGAGCAAGTATAAGAAGCAAAGAAGCCGTCACCGTAAAATTCATCACATTGCCGTCGGGAACATTCCAATATGCATCTGCTCCGGCAAATACAATATAAACAGTATAAAACAGAAGCAACCGGGCAATCACAAATCCGGGGGCAAAAGCCAGTATCACGAACAACACATACACAACAATCGATGCATAACCCGCAAATCGCTGCCAGTCGAGTAAACTTTTCATCAGATTTAACCTCGGAGCCAATTCGTTCAACAAATATGCCGAAAGATAAAATCCACCAAAAACGCTTACCGTATTCACAATCGTTTGTTTTAATGCCGATTGCAAATCACCGTCGGGAACAACCCATAACCCGCCGACAAACGAAGCAAGCGCAACAATACCGAAAACGGGATACAAAAATCCGTTCAGAAACTCCTGATGGTTTTCTTCCCGCTCTGCTATCGATCGCCATGCAACTTTTGGCGAAACAATCAATCGAAAAACGGTTCGGATAATTGTTTTATACATTACATCTCGATTTGGCTTGCAAAGATAATGATTTATCGTCTAACTTTTACTTACAGAGGTTTTAAATGATGAATGAAAGCTATGCGATGAAAATTTGCTACTTTTGTAACGAACAAAATGCGTGAAACGATGAAAAAACATATCCCCAATGCCATCACCATGATGAACCTCTTTTCGGGGTGCATTGCCATTGTGATGGCTTTTTCGGGCAATTTAGGTGCTGTTGTGTTGTGGGTGTTGATGGCGGCTGTTTTCGATTTTTTCGACGGCTTTGCAGCACGACTATTGGGCGTTTCGTCAAAGATGGGAGTCGAACTCGATTCGTTGGCCGATGTGGTAAGCTTTGGAGTAGCTCCCGCGACTGCAACATTCATATTGCTTCGCGATTTTTCGGCTTATCCCGATTTTCTTCTGCCTCTGTCGAACATTTTACCCTATGCGGCGTTTCTGCTCCCTGTTTTTTCGGCTTTGCGACTGGCCAAATTCAATCTCGACGACCGGCAGACCACATCATTCTTGGGATTACCCACGCCGGCCAATGCCCTTTTCTGGATCAGTTATTGCTACGGCGTGCAATATAGTGCGCCACTCAACGAAAAAATCTGCTATTCCACGCTCGGCTTCATTGCCATTTTCTCGCTTTTGATGGTTTCCGAAATGCCGATGTTTTCGCTTAAAATCAAAAAATTTCAATTTGCAGGCAACGAAAAGCAGGCTCTACTCGTTGTTTCGATGATTGCATTTGTGTCACTTTGGGGAATTATAGGTGTGGCGTGGGGCATATTGTTTTACATTGCTCTTTCGATTTTCGAAAATTCTTTCGGCAAAACAAAGCGTTAATTTTTCGAAAGTATTCGGTTTGTACTCCCTATTATCGTAACTTTACAGCACATTAAAGCAATTACTTAAACTGACTTATGGGTTTATTCAGATTTATACTGTTTTTCCTTGCATTCTTTCTTCTTTTTCGATTCTTGGGTATTTTTTTTCGTATCAAATCGAATGGTAGGAAACAAAGGAGCTATTCGCGACAACAATCATCTCAACAACCAAATCCTCAACCCGAATCGCAGGAAGATCGTATCCTCGAATATCAGAAAAAAAACTTTGAAGCCACCGATGTCGAAGATGCCGACTTCGAAGAACTTAAAAATTAGAGATTGCTTGCCACCCGATGCAATGGTGCAGCAGCTTCGGATTCAAAACAAGTGATTGTCCGCCGAAAAAAATACATTTCGGGAAAAAAATGTCCTCATAAAATGTTGTAAACAAAACTTTTAAACGAATAGAATTGTTTATCATGAAAGATTAGAGTGGTTTAAAAAGATTTTTAGTGTTAAATAACTCGGATTTTCATACAACATATATAGAATTTTGTATATTTGTTGCGTCTTTCAAATTAGAAAGATCCATTAAGCAAAAAATGGCGGAAATAAAGGTATGAAGTGCAAAAGAATCTCTTTTATGAATACATACATCTGTTAGGAAAATATTCAGCGCTTTGGGAACCGATCTTATAAAAGAGAATTAAAGCAAGTTTCAAAGATTTTATATAAAAAAAGAGTTGAGGGGCTACAATTCAATAAAAAAAGCCCCGATAATAGGCATACGGGGCTTTCTAACTACAAATTAAAAGCAAACGTAATGCGTCAGGCAGTCGCGGAAGTTTTAGCAGACATCGCGACTGCTTCCTTTTTCTGTATTTCGTTCTCTTTTAATTTCAACGCCACGGCATTATTGCTCAGACGAGTTACACGTGCCTTAGCTAACGATTGATAGGGTAAAATCCATTCCGTCAATTCGTTCATCAAAGGCCGATAATCTATCGCAGGATTCTCGAGCATAGCCAACTCAATTCTGTTGAACAAATTGTCTATTGCTTTCCGTACCGATCGCTTGATCTCAGTTGTTCTCATTTTCGGACGTTCCGACAACGAAATTACCCGATCTTTCTGCAATAAGTCCATCTCATCCTGAATAGTTTTCAACTCACCGACATACACGCCAAATCCCAAAACGGTCAACGCCTCGTTCAATGTCGTGTCGGCACTAATACCCGAAAGAAACTGATGAATGCGTTCGGCACTCTCCTTTTGATTTGCCTTTTTCAGATGGTCGAAATGGCGATGCACAAAAGGCGCCACCAAATCCAACTGCATCTTTGTGGAATCGATGGATGCGGTTTGCACGGAGGAGAGATGATCGACGATTGCCGATACAATCTTATCTCTGTCATTTCGCCTGGCTTCGATTTTTTCCGTCAAAGGATGTTTGCCATAAGCAACAACCAGTTCTTCTACTTCGGCTTGCTTTGCCAATAATTGGTTAGCAATACCCTCAATTTTAAGGGCTTCCAAATCATATTTTCCTACGATTCGAATAATGCCCTTAGCATAATCTGCAAATTCTAACTTGCGTAATTTATTTAAATTTAAATTGATCATAAATTTATTTATTATTTAATGTTTAATATTCAATTGATTACGTCCTACGATTTGCTGCGGGCCTACCAACACCAATGGCTTAGCCTATCTCACCAATATGTAAATAAAACCGGCAACGCCTCTGCGTAACCTTTTGTATTTACCAATAAAATATTATTGATCAATACAATGCAATTTTAATACTTTTTTCTTAATTGGCCAAATAATCAAACAATTTTTTTCAATAATGTTGATAAGTTTTCTTTTTTAATTTCTATATTATTAATATTCAATAATATACAATTAGATAAATCAGAAATAATTTTCAAAAAAATAATTATTCAAATAACATTCAGTTGGTTAAATCGTAAACATAACAGGTTTTTGAAACCTGTTATGTTTTTGTAAACCTATTTAAATAAACATTAATATTTATATAATATCACATTCTTTTAAATTCGTAAATATATTCACTTTCATTTACATTTAGATATATTCGTTAAGCTGAAACGGCTGTTTTATATCGATTTTTACACTTTCTAACGCGACGAGTAGGTTTTGACCGGAGATAAAGATCACTTCTCATTTTGCGGACCGACTTTTGACCGCGAACAAAATGTACTTTCCAAAATGACGAACGGCATTTGACCGCTGATAAAGGTCACTTTCCATCTTGAGAAACGACTTTTCATTAACGATGATGCTCATCCCGTTAACAAATTATGGGATATTTCCTCCTTTTTGATAACTATTTTTAAGGGAGAGTAGCTTGTTTACATGTGAAAAAGCCGTTCCTCGCGACGACGAGTGAGTTTTGTCAGCTAACAAAGGTCGTTCCTCTTAACGTCGAATAACCTTTTTCAGATGACAATAGTCGTTCCTCATTTTGCGGAGTAAACAATTCGGACAAAAAAAGGTCGTTCCGCGCAATGCGGAGTAGGCAAATCGTTAAAAAAAGGTCGTTCCGCCTCCTGCGGAAGGGGTGTTTTACCGATAAAAACCTGTTCCGCAAAATGGAAAGTAGGTTTTGTCTCTGCACAAAAGCCGTTCCTCGTGATAACAAACGGTAATTTCATGCGGAGAATTATCGTTCCTTTAACAGTCCGTTCACCTTTTAAGACAGCGATGGGTCGTTCCACAAAATGGCGACCACATTGTGTGAGGGTGATATGGGCGTCCCAAAGGGAGCGAAGTGAGGATATTCTGTGAGTAAGCAGCCAAGAAATAAAAAAATAGTTATATTTGCTTGCTTTTATCGTGATACGAATTTAAAAGGATTTGAAAATCTGCCAGACCAATAAACAAAACGAACGCCAACGATTGATGTCCAACGAAGTTGATATATTAGAGAACGAAATACGGGAGAAATATCCGGAGGTACTGGAAATACTTTTACGGGATCATACCACACAAAAGAATATTTTTTGGGCTACCGATAATTACAGGGAATTTGGAAACGGATATGAATACGATTCTCCGATTTTGCCCGAACTAATCACCGGCGAGCGAGGGCATATCATCATGCCGAGGGTGAAAAAAGACAAACTTCTTCAGCAAATACGTGTGCGAGATATGGCCGAAGTTTTTACACCGCTTTGGATTTGCAATGCTCAAAATAATTTGATTGATGAAGCGTGGTTCGGACGAAAAAACGTATTTAACACCGAAATCGTAACCTCTGATGGCTCTCATTCGTGGAAAACCAATCCCGAAAAAATTGTTTTCCCGGATAATAAGACTTGGAAAGATTACGTGCGGGATACACGCCTCGAAATCACTTGTGGCGAAGCACCTTACGTTACCAGCCGCTACGACACCACTACCGGTGAATATATCCCGGTCGAAAAACGCATCGGCATACTCGACCGCAAACTCCGTATCATCAACGAAAATGTGGATACTTCCGGCGGATGGCTCGAAGCTGCACAAACGGCCTATAAAAATACTTACGCTTTCGAGTGGCAGGGCGACAGCCTTTTGCTGGCACGCGAAGCCATGCTTTATACTTTTATTGATAATTATAGTTTGAAATTTCAGCAACAGCCCCAAATCAGATCGATACGGTATATTGCCTACATCATTTCGTGGAACGTATGGCAAATGGACGGCTTGAAAGGAGTTGTTCCCAATAGTTGCCATTCGAAAATTTCCACAGAAACAAATCTGTTTGGAGAAACTTCATCGATAGAAATGCCGTGCAAAGGATGTGTGAATGACAACATCCATCAGCACAACGGTATATACTGTCTGATTAAAGACTGGGGCGCTAAAGACCCGGAAACGAAGAAAAAAGGACGTAAAATCAAATTTACGGAGTTAATTAAAAAGACCTAACAAAATAAAACCTAACAGGTTTCCAAAACCTGTTAGGTCTGAAAAAATAAACGAACAAAATAAAACCTAACTTTTCAAAACCTGTTAGATCTGAAAAAACAGACGAAAAAAGTAAAACCTAACAGGTCTCTCAGACCTGTTAGGTTTGAAGAAATAAAGAATATTCAAATATGAGACAGGATT
>JARKPE010000015.1 GCA_029975415.1 Dysgonamonadaceae bacterium
GCGAAGTACATGAGAAGGTGCAGTTTTTTGCTGCCGGTCTTATCTCGATGGGACTGCAACCCGATGATCGTGTGGCTTTGATTTCGGAAGGAAAAAATAATTGGGTGATCGGCGAACTAGGCATACTTTCGGCTGCTGCAACCAGCGTACCTCTTTCGGTGAAACTCGAAACGGAACAGGATATTACTTTTCGAATCAATCACTCGGAATGTTGTATGGTACTTGCATCCGATCAGCAGATTGCAAAATTGCGTCCTTTGAAAGACAAGCTCCAAACCGTCAAACGTTACATTCTTCTCGATCCAGTCGATAAGTTGGAGCCGGACGAGGTTTTCTTCGATGAAGTGGTTGAGGTCGGAAGGGAATATTTGGGGGAAAATCCGAATATCGTCACCGAGCGGGCAAAATTGATAACCCCCGACACACTGGCCAACATTTCCTATACTTCGGGCACCACCGCAAACCCGAAAGGTATCATGCTGACGCACGGAAATTATACGTGCAATGTGGAACAGTCGTTGGAACTGCTGCGCGGAATTCCTTCTTATTACCGGACATTACTCATCCTCCCGTGGGATCACTCTTTCGGCCATACGGCAGGGATTTATATTTTTATGAAAAGCGGAGCTTCGATAGCATCGGTCGCCATGGGGAAAACGGCTCTTGAAGTGCTCCGAAATGTTCCGAAAAGTCTTCAAGCTGTCAACCCGCATATCCTTTTGAGCGTGCCTTCATTGGCTGCTAATTTTAGGAAAAGCATCGAAGCCGGAATCCAGAAAAAAGGGGCGACCACCGAAAAGCTTTTCAAAAGAGCTTTGAAACTTGCTTACGCATACAATAAAGAAGGATATAACAAGGGACAAGGTGCGCCTTTTTGGCAAAAACCGATGCTTCAGTTTTACGACAAAATCATCTTTTCGAAAGTGCGTGCATCGTTTGCCAGCAATATGGATTTCTTCATCGGCGGCGGAGCCTTGCTCGATATCGAATTACAACGTTTTTTCTATGCCATAGGTATTCCCATGTATCAGGGATACGGATTGTCGGAAGCTACGCCCGTGATTTCGTCGAACACTCCCTATGAGCACAAAATGGGATCATCGGGTAAACCTGTGCCTCACATGGATATAAAGATCGTGGACGATGATTTTCACGAACTTCCTCTCGGGGAGCGAGGCGAAATTGTCATCCGCGGAGGAAATGTAATGAAAGGATACTGGAAAAATCCCGAAGCTACCAAAGAAACAATTGTGAACGGATGGTTGCGAACGGGCGACATGGGATATCTGGATGAAGACGGCTTTTTGTTTGTACTTGGACGTACTAAATCATTGTTGATCGGGAGTGATGGCGAAAAGTTTTCGCCTGAAGGAATCGAAGAATCAATTATGGCGCAATCTCCCTATATTGAGCAAATCGTCCTCTATAACAACCAAAGCCCTTACACTACGGCACTTGTTGTTCCCAGCGTCGAGCAGTTGAAGAAGGTTACGCATGATCCGGTTGAAGCCGCTCAGATTATCGAAAATGAAATAGACCAATATCTGAAGGAAGGAAAATTTGGTGGAGTTTTTCCTGAACGCTGGATTCCTTCGGCCTTTGCCATTTTGGAAGAGCCTTTTACCGAGCATAACGGTATGGTGAATTCGACTTTGAAAATCGTGAAGCACAAAGTGTATGAAAAATATGCCTCACGTCTTGCCGATTTATATACAGTGGAAGGCAAAAAGCCCGATTCCGATAAGAATATCGAAGTCCTGATGAAGTTGATGCGATAAACAGATGTGAAGCCAGATTTTTATGCTTTCGTCTTTGTGTCGGGTATTTTGCACATAGTACATCCGTTGCAATAGGGGGAGTCTTTTTTAACGAAGAAAAATTTAAATATTTCGTATCCTAATTTTACTGCAACGGCTATGCCGATGATGAAAACTATAATCAACTGTATATCCATGCTGATAAAACAATTTTTCTTTCCGAAAGTTTATGATGCCACAAGTAATCCGATTTGATGAACCAGCAAAGCCGACATCCATGCTAAGCCTGTGGAATAGAAAATACTGAATACCGCCCATTTCCATGAACCTGATTCTTCTTTGATGGCAGCAATGGTTGCGATGCACGGAAAATAAATGAGCACGAAAAGCAGAAATCCGATCACAACCAGTGGAGTGAAAACGGGAGTTCCATCGGGATATGTTTCGGCTTTTAATCGTTGTTGTAATGAAGTCTGATTATCATCGTTGCCGGTGTAAAGAACACCTAACGTGCTCACGACAATCTCTTTGGCTGCCATCCCTGAAAGCAGGCTTACCGAAATTTTCCAATCGAATCCCAATGGGCGCATAACCGGTTCGATAAATTTACCGATTTGTCCGATGAGCGAATTCTCCTGATGTTGAGTCATTCGCGCATGTTCGATGTCGGCGATCATTGCATTCTTAGCCTGTTCATCAATGCGGTTTTGAGTAAAACTGCTTTCAATTATTTCAATCTGTTGATCTAAAGCTGCTTCGCGCTCCATGTTTCGAGGAAAATAACCCAGAAACCAGATAACGATTGAAGCAATAAGAATAGGGCCTCCCATTTTTTTAAGATATTGATTCGACCTGTCCCACATGTGGATGATAATGGATTTGAAAGTAGGTCTTCGGTATGGAGGAAGTTCCATTACAAATGGCGTATCTTCTTCCTTGAAAAGTGTTTTTCGGAATAGACGCGCCGATAAAACAGCCAGCAAAATCCCCGTTACGTATAATCCCAAAAGTACCAGACTCGCGTATCTACTGAAAAATATTCCCACAAAAACCAGATAAACCGGCAGACGGGCGCTGCACGACATAAAAGGCACGATGAGCATTGTGATCATTCTGCTGCTTCGGCTCTCGATGGTTCGTGTGGACATAATGGCGGGAACATTGCATCCAAATCCCATGATGAGCGGGATGAACGACTTGCCGTGCAATCCCATTTTGTGCATCACTTTGTCCATAATGAATGAAGCACGCGACATGTATCCCGAATCTTCCATGAAGGCGATAAAAAGATAGAGAATCACAATATTTGGAAGAAAAACGATTACGCCCCCAACACCACCGATAATTCCGTCCACAATAAGATCTTTCAATGGTCCGTCCGCCATATTCGTTCGCACGAAGTTTCCTGTTATTTCCACAAGCCATTCGATTCCCTGCATCGGATATTCACCCAGTTTGAAGGTAGCCTCGAACATGATCCACATGAAGAGAAAAAACAATGGGAATCCCAAGTATTTATTCGTCACAATCGCATCGATTTTGCGAGTAGTCTCCGAAAAATAACGTCTTTCGCTCAAGGTTTCCTCGAGGCCTCCTGCAATAAATCCATATCGGGCATTGGTGAAAGCCGATTCGGCATCCTCATGCAGTAATCTCTCTATATAGGCGCGTTCCTTGTCGCGACGCGCGAAAATATTCTGATGATTGGGTAATTGACGGATAATGCGTTCGATTTCGATATCTCTCTCAAGCAGTTTGATGCAAATATATCGCAAGGGAAGTTGAAAAGGGGTGATGTCGATTTGTTGAAACTCTCGTTCCATAATTTCGATGGCGCGTTCCAATACTCTTCCGTAGTGAATGCGTGGACGAGATGTATTTTGCTGCTGGTTAGAGGCAAAAAACCGAATCACTTCGTTTAGAAGTTGAGGAATTCCAAGTCCCTTCTTGCCGACGGTGGGAATGATCGATGTCCCAATCATTGTGGCAAGCGACTGGTAATCGAATTTTCGACCGCTCTGTTCGAGTTCATCGTACATGTTGAGGGCAATCACCATGGGCACTTCCATATCGATCAATTCTGTGGTGAGATATAGACTTCGTTCTATTGCCGATGCAGCTACCACATTGATGATAATGTCGGGTTGTTCCTCTACGACATAACGTCTTACGTACAATTCTTCAGGCGTATATCCGGCAAGCGAATATGTTCCGGGTAAATCTACCAATGTGAACGTATATCCCTGATGGCGTAGTGTGCCCTCTTTGGCATCTACCGTTACGCCACTATAATTGCCAACATGTTCGTGTGCTCCTGAGGCCAAATTGAAGATAGACGTTTTTCCGCTATTAGGATTGCCTACCAAGGCAACCTTGATAATTTTGGGTACTTTGTCATGCCGATTTTCTTGCACAATCGATTCGGAGGATTCGCAGGTGTTGGATGTAAAGCCTTCGCCCGTATCGATTTCCGCATCCGATTGCCATTCTTTTTTCTTTTGCTCGACTTCCTCGCGGAGCATAGTTATTTCGATCATGACGGCCTCGCTTCTTCGAATCGAAACCTCATAATCCATGATTTCATATTTGATAGGATCTTTGAGCGGGGCATTCAGAATTGCCTTGACTTCTTGCCCACGAACAAACCCCATTTCCTGCAGACGCTTTCGGAATGCACCATTCCCATTAACTTTCAGAATGTATGCAGTTTCTCCCGTATGTAGTTCGGAAAGACGCATCTATTATGTATGATTTATGTGTGCTTAATCTCTTTTATTATTTGGAAATGCAAAGTTGCACATTTTTTCCGAGAATCTTGCGCGTTTTGATCAATTATTTATAATTATTTTAAATAACGAAGCGGCCAAACAAGTAGATAGAAAGCTACTTCAAAAATATTATTCACAATTAAATGTCGTATATTTGCGACAACGAAGAAAACAACATGATGAATTGGGAGCAGCTATTATCTACCAAGCGTTTCGGCATGGAATCGTATCACGACGAGAAGACGCATGATCGCACCGAATATCAACGCGATTATGATCGATTGATTTTTTCGTCACCATTTCGTCGCCTTCAAAACAAAACACAGGTTTTCCCCTTGCCGGGTAGTATTTTTGTGCACAACAGGTTGACGCACAGTTTGGAAGTTTCAAGCGTAGGCCGTTCATTGGGGGAGATCGTTGGTCGTCAATTGCGCCGCAAATATCCCGATTCGCCGGCACATTTCGAAGAAATTGCTTCGATTGTTTCGGCGGCCTGTCTGGCTCACGATTTGGGAAACCCTCCATTTGGACATTCTGGAGAGCAAGCAATATCCACATTTTTTTCGGAAGGAAAAGGGAGAACATTGCATGCGCAAATTGAAAAGGAAGGTGGTCGTTGGACCGATTTCACGTGTTTCGAGGGCAATGCCAATGCGTTGCGTTTGCTCATTCATCAGTTCAGGGGTAGGCGAGAAGGCGGATTTGCTCTTACATATTCTACCATTGCCTCTATTGTTAAATATCCCTTTTCGTCGGAATTGAGTGGCGGAAAGAACAAGTTCGGTTTTTTTGCATCCGAAGAATCCGATTATCGCACTATTGCGGGCGATCTTGGGATTACAATGGTAAATGAACGGCCCCTTAAATTTGCACGTTTCCCGTTGGTTTTTCTGGTGGAAGCCGCCGACGATATTTGTTATCAGGTAATGGACATCGAGGATGCTCACAAATTGCATTTGGTAACTACTGCGAAAGCGATCGAAATGTTTCTGAATTTTTTTGATGAGCCTCGTAAAGAAAGGCGAATGCAGACGCTTGCTCGTGTGAGCGACGTTAACGAGCAGATAGCATATTTGCGGGCAAGCGTTATCGGCGAATTGGTGAATGAGTGTGCGGATGTTTTTTTGAAAAATGAACATTTGTTGCTATCCGGCGAGTTTGAAGGCTCTCTTATAAAAAAGATTTCATCAAAAACCAAAGAAGCTTATGATGAATGTTCGCAATTTGCCGTCTCGTCTATCTACCGATCGAAAGAGGTGTTGGATGTCGAAATTGCCGGATATCGAATCATCGGTTTTTTACTTGAAAAATTTATAAATGCTGCGCTGACTCCAAATCATGCCTATTCTCGTATTTTGCTTGACCGCATACCGGAACAATACGAAACTGCAGCTCCATTATTGTATGGGAAAATTCAATCTATGGTAGATTATGTTTCGGGCATGACTGATCTTTATGCACTCGATTTATATCGCAAAATTACGGGTATGGGGTTACCTGTAATTTAGTCTCGCAACTTACAAAATGATATATTTCAAAAAAAAATTATTTTTTATTGAAATTATTTGCTGCGTTTTTATTTCTTTTTTATATTTGCATCGTGGTTTTTTCATAATAGTATTAGATTTAAGGTTAACAAGTTTGGCAGAATGTCGTGAGACATCCTGCCAATGTTTTTTAGACGTTGTAAATCAATTTACAAACTACAAATCAAAAAAATAATCCTGATATTTTCCTTTAGCTTTTAAAACTTTTTTAAATTTGTGAGCTTATATGCATTCTTACTTATGAAAAGATTATTATCGATTTTTTTCCTTATATCACTGGCATGTTTGGTGGTTTTTGGAGGATGTTCATCAAAAAATAAGAAACTCAACCATAAATTGAATGAAATGGCTTCGAGTCTGAACGGTTCTACGCCGGTGATGCTCGATCGCTTCACGCGTTTTGACAGCGCTTCGGTGACAATGGATAACGAATTTTGTTATTATTACACGATCCTGAACACTACGAATGCCGATTCACTTTTTAATGAATTGAAACAGAGTATTTCTGAAAATATTCGTTCACAAGTGGCATCAAGTCCCGATTTACGCATATTTAGAGACAACGATGTTACACTTCGATATTTTTATAGAGATTCTTTACAAAATATAGTTCACGATATCACGATTACCCCCGCTCAATATAAATAACAATTAATATAACGTATTATGAATCATTACTTTTATATCGACAATGATGGCAAACAAAAGGGTACTTACACCCCCGAAGAGCTTCGCAATGAACATATTCGCAAGGAAACGCTTGTGTGGACGCAGGGTATGGCACAATGGATGCGTGCAGAGGAAGTGCCAGAACTGCAATCTCTTTTTGCTGAACCGATTAATTCCACAATGAATACAGTGCAGGAAACTCCGGTCGCACCGGTTTATCGGCAAGTCGTAAATTCAGAATCTGAATTAGTAAGGGATTCGAACTATGCTCCGGTGATGAAGGTCAAGGATTGGATTATCACTTATCTGATTATGCTTGTTCCGGTTGTTAATATCGTCTTCCTGTTTATTTGGGCATTCAGCGAAGGAAACCATAATCCGAATAAGGTAAGTTGGGCAAAAGCATCACTGTTGTGGGTAGCCGTGTCGTTGGTTCTTTATTTTATTTTGTTTTTCATGGTATTGGGTGCAGGTTTCTTTTCGTTATCGGATTTTGCATCTGACGCCAATACCTTTAGTTTTTGACAAGGATTCCCTGAATTTACGCTAATTTAATTGGTAGCGGATTGTTTTTCCGGATCATTGTACCGACAATTTCTCTTTGAGAAAACGGCCTGTATGTGATTCGGGAAAGGAAGCAACTTGTTCGGGTGTTCCTTCGCAAACGATATAACCTCCGGCTTTCCCGCCTTCGGGGCCGATGTCGATGATGTGGTCGGCACATTTGATCACTTCCATGTTGTGTTCGATGATGAGTACGGTGTGGCCACGTTCGATCAGTGCATTGAAAGCGCCGAGCAATGTTTTTATGTCATGAAAGTGTAATCCTGTTGTCGGTTCATCGAAAATAAATAGGGTTGGCTCACTTTTTTCTTCTCCGAGATAATATGCAAGTTTGACGCGCTGGTTTTCGCCTCCCGATAAAGTTGACGACGATTGCCCCAACTTAATATATCCGAGTCCGACGTCTTGAAGTGGCTTCAATCGTTTTACGATTTTCTTTTCGGTAGCGCCTTTTTGTGCGCCAAAAAATTCGATAGCCTGATTTACGGTCATTTCGAGCACGTCATAGATGTTGACGCCATGATATTCCACGTCGAGCACTTCCTGCGAAAAACGTTTTCCGTGGCACGATTCGCATTCGAGCTTGATATCTGCCATGAACTGCATTTCTACAGTAATAGTGCCTTCGCCTTTGCATTCTTCGCACCGTCCGCCTTCGACGTTGAAGGAAAAATAGGCCGGCGAAAAATTCATCTGTTTGGCAAGCGGCTGTGCAGCGAATAGTTTCCGAATTTCGTCGTAGGCTTTGATGTAAGTAACCGGATTTGAACGGGAGGAACGTCCAATGGGGTTTTGGTCGACGTATTCAACGTTTTTAATTAGCTTTAAATCGCCGCCGATTCCGTTAAATTCTACGTTTTCGAGCGCTGTCCCCTTGTAATGATATTGCAAGGCATTATATAAAACGTCGTTCACGAGTGAAGATTTTCCGGAACCGCTAACGCCGGTAACTACGGTCATTACATTCAGAGGAAATTTAACGGTAATATTTTTCAAATTGTTCTGACGCGCACCACGCACTTCGATGTAGTTGTTCCATTTTCGACGATTACGGGGCACTTCGATTTGCTCTTCACCCGTCAGGTATTTCACCGTGTAGCTGTCGGTGTTTTTTTCGATTTCCGATACTTTCCCCTGATACATTACTTCACCACCCAATCGTCCGGCTTTTGGCCCTATATCGATAATGTAATCGGCGGCGCGAATGATTTCTTCATCGTGCTCAACAACGACTACGGTATTGCCCAATTGTTGTAAATCGCGCAGTACTTTGATCAGCAAATGAGTGTCTCGAGAGTGCAATCCGATGCTCGGCTCGTCGAGAATATACAGAGATCCCACCAGGCTGCTACCCAGTGACGATGCCAAATTGATACGTTGGCTTTCGCCTCCCGAAAGGGTATTCGAAAGACGATTGAGCGTGAGGTAACCTAATCCTACGTCGATCAAAAACTGCAGACGATTGTGAATCTCCGTCAATAATCTTTGGGCAATAGCTTTGTCGGCATCGCTCAATTTCAGTTGGTTGAAAAACTCCTTTAATTCGGTTACCGGCATAAGTACCAAATCGGCAATCGAGTGACCGCCCACTTTCACATAAAGCGCTTCGGGCTTGAGCCGCGAACCTTTGCAGACTGGACAGTCGGTTTTTCCCCGATAGCGAGCCAGCATGACCCGATATTGTATTTTGTAAAGATTCTGCTCGAGCATTTCGAAGAAATCGTTGATGCCATAAATGCCCAAGTCGTGGCGACCATTCCAGAGAATGTCCTTTTCGTTATCGGTAAGATCGTAATAAGCTCTGTGAATCGGGAAATCGGCTTTGTAAGCATTGCGTACGAATTCTTTTTGCCATTCGCTCATTTTTTCGCCTTTCCAGCATTGCACACATTCTTCCTGAACCGAAAGACTTTTGTCGGGAATCACCAGGTTTTCGTCGATTCCGATTACCTTGCCGAACCCTTCACATCGAGGGCAGGCTCCTACGGGGCTATTAAAATTAAACATCAGATCGGTCGGCTCTTCGAATGTGATGCCGTCAGCTTCGAAGCGATTTGAAAAAACAAATGATTCGATGCCGTTTTCGGTCCAAAATCGAACAACACATTCGCCATTGCCTTCAAGAAATGCAGTTTCCACCGAATCGGAAAGCCGGTTGATGGTTGCCTTGTCCGATGAGCACGAAAGTCGATCGATAACCAATAAAATATCTTCCTTCGGAGGTAATTCCTTTTGTGCAAGAAGTTCGTCGATACGATAGAACTGTTCCCCGACATCAACGCGCGAAAAGCCTTCTTTCATCAGAATTTCGAGTTGTTCTGCTAGTGTTCGGTTGTTGTGCAACTGGATGGGCGAGAGAACTGCCATCCGTGTTCCTGCGCGATATTCGAGCATTTTGTCCACAACGTCAGAGACGAAATGTCTTTTGACTTCGACACCGGAAACCGGTGAAATCGTTTTTCCGATACGTGCAAAAAGGAGTCGGAGATATTCGTAAATCTCTGTTGAAGTGCCTACGGTAGATCGCGGATTTCGAGTGGTAACTTTTTGTTCGATGGCGATTGCGGGAGGAATGCCGTGAATGTAGTCACATTCTGGCTTGTTCATCCGTCCGAGAAACTGACGCGCATAAGCCGATAGGCTTTCTACATAGCGCCGTTGGCCTTCTGCATAAAGTGTGTCAAAAGCGAGCGAAGATTTTCCGGAACCCGAAAGTCCGGTGATAACGGTGAAAGTACTGCGAGGAATGTTTACGTCGATATTTTTGAGGTTGTTGACGCGTGCACCTTTTATTTCGATTTGATTAGAATTCATAAGCTGCGAAAATAACTTGCAAAGGTAATGATTTTTTGGCACATGATAGAAATAGAGGTTATGTATGAATTTGGAGGAGTAAACTAAATAACATAACTTTGGCTTGAAAAAAGTAACTATAACACTGACAAAAACTGTCAACTATATTATAGGAGTGACATTTAATCGGTAATTAGCAATTTTAAGGCTATCTCAGCTCCTTCATGTTTAAAAAAATTGTACCGCTAAGACTTTAAAAAATTAAGAAACTTCCTTACACATATTTCGATAAAAAATCGCAACTAAAATCATGATGTGTTGCGCACATCTAATTTTAATAGGAATTTTTTTGAAAATGAACAAAAAGCACATTGAGAACAAGGTTGTTTCGAGCACAAGTTGAAAAACTTATGCCATTTTAGGGTAAATCTTGGCTAACACGCCTATTGAACAAGAATTGTATATTGTTTGTTTAAAAAAATATAAAGAAAAACCGGATGGATTTACTAAATATTCTTGGTGTCGAATTGCCATTGAACAACCCTGTATCCATATTCTTAATTATCGTGGTTGTCATTTTGGCGGCTCAATTATTTTCGAACATATTCAAGATTCCTAATATCCTCGCACTTATTATTGCGGGAGCAGTTATCGGTTCGCACGGTCTGAATTTACTTCAGAGAGATGCAAGTATTGTGCTATCGGGAACTGCAGGTTTGTTATATATTATGTTTTTGGCGGGATTAGAGATCGATTTGGCAGAATTTAAGAAAAACAGCTCTAAAAGTCTCATTTTTGGAATTTATACGTTTGCTATTCCTATGATACTTGGAATATTATCCGGTATATACATTCTGCATTTTTCTGTACTTTCGTCGATTTTGTTAGCGAGTATGTTTGCTTCTCATACCTTGATCGTTTACCCAATACTCAGTAAAATAGGTGTTGTACGCAATCGTGCAGTGAATATAACGGTAGGGGGTACGATGATTACCGATACGCTTGCGCTTCTGGTTTTGGCTGTGATTGTAGGAATGTCAAGAGGTGAAGTAAATTCTGCATTTTGGATAAGAACGACTTTGTCGGTTATTGTTTTCAGCTCTATCATCATTTTCCTTTTTCCCATGATCGGGAGATGGTTTCTCAAACGATATAACGATAGTATAACGCAGTATATTTTTATTCTCGTGATGCTACTTTCAGGCGGTTCTCTTGCTCAACTGGCAGGAATTGAGCCAATTATAGGAGCTTTTTTATCGGGTATCGCCCTTAATCGTTTGGTTCCATCAACATCTTCGCTTATGAATCGTATCCAATTCGTAGGGAATGCTATTTTTATTCCTTTTTTTCTGATCGGAGTTGGGATGCTGATCGATTTTCGGGCATTTTTCAAAGATACCGACACCATTAAGGTGGCAGCTACCATGACGATTGTTGCAATTACCGCCAAATACATAGCCGCCTGGCTCACGCAAAAGACATTCAAATATACCGCAGACGAACGACGATTAATTTTCAGTTTGAGTAATGCACAGGCTGCTGCCACATTGGCTGCTGTTTTGGTGGGTTATAACGTGATTATCGGCGAAACCGCGAGTGGCGAACCTATTCGCCTGTTAAACGATGCCGTGCTGAATGGTACGATTGTTATGATTCTGATTACTTGTACGATATCTTCTTTTGTAGCACAAAAAGCAGGGATAAATATTTCTTTGAACGAAACAGCTTCAAGTGATTCGGACGGCTCGGAAATCGAAGAAAAAATATTGATTCCAATTAGTAATCCTGATACAATAGACGAATTAATAACGCTTAGTTCTATTGTTAAAAGTAAAGAAAACAACGACGGGCTTTACGCCTTGAATATTATTAATGAAGATACGGAAGAATCTGTCAATAAGGCAAAAAAAATACTCCATAAAGCTGTAATATCCGCCTCTGCCACCGATATTCATCTGAACAAATTGCTGCGTTATGACATGAGTATCACAAACGGCATTATAGGTGTGATAAAAGAACATGACATTACCGATTTGATTTTAGGACTGCACGTCAAAAGTCGCTTTTCCGAGTCATTTCTTGGAAAACTAACGGAAGATATTTTATCAAAATGCAACGTAACGATCTTTGTTTATAAGTCAGTTCAGCCCATATCTACCATCAAAAGACACATCGTGGTAGTTCCGCCAAATGCCGAAAGGGAAATTGGGTTTCCTTTTTGGCTTTCAAAACTCTGGAATATTTCCCGAAACACAGGTTCGAAGCTTGTTTTCTATGCGAGTTCAACAACTCTTGAATACCTTCAAAAGATTTATCATAAGCATCCAATTGACGCAGATTTTAGACCTTTTGACGATTGGAGCGATTTTTCCATTATCTCAAATGACATGAAAGAGGATGATGGTATCATTCTGATATTGAGTAGAGAAGGGAAACTCTCCTATCTTCCTGTTATGAAAGATATTCACAATTACCTGAATAAATATTTCAATAAATACAGCTTTATTCTCGTTTACCCCATTCAAAGCGGATTCGCCGATAAAGATGTGATCGACATAAGTAATCCGTCGATGATAGAACCTATCGAAAAGCTTGACGAAATCGGGAAAAATATTCTCAGACTCTTTGGGAAAAAATAATGATCTATACAATATAAACGATTCG
>JARKPE010000023.1 GCA_029975415.1 Dysgonamonadaceae bacterium
CGTTTTGCAGCAGTTGCTATCACCCTGTGTCTCCCCGAGTATCTTCCACTAAAACAAGGATTAAGACCTTGTTAAGGAAAAATCTGCTCCTATAACAGCTAATAACACCCCGAGTATCTTCCACTAAAACAAGGATTAAGACATTTTTCCTTTGATTCATTCATTTTGTAATGTTTTTCTCCCCGAGTATCTTCCACTAAAACAAGGATTAAGACCGGCTTACTTCCGTGAACCTCACAGTTGCATCTCCTCCCCGAGTATCTTCCACTAAAACAAGGATTAAGACTGCAGCTACTTGCGCTTCTTGCGCTTTAATTTCGTCTCCCCGAGTATCTTCCACTAAAACAAGGATTAAGACATACCGAACTCAACAATTTCGGCATATTTTCCGATTTCTCCCCGAGTATCTTCCACTAAAACAAGGATTAAGACTTTTTTGCTAAAGACTCGAGCTCATACAAAACAGCTCTCCCCGAGTATCTTCCACTAAAACAAGGATTAAGACCTTATCTGTTGTGGAGCTACCGGTAATCGAAACCGCTCCCCGAGTATCTTCCACTAAAACAAGGATTAAGACAATAGATGGAATTACCGTGAAAAAATACATTGCCGGCCTCCCCGAGTATCTTCCACTAAAACAAGGATTAAGACTTGATAATGTGCTAACTTGTAGTCGACATTTGGTTCTCCCCGAGTATCTTCCACTAAAACAAGGATTAAGACTTGATAATGTGCTAACTTGTAGTCGACATTTGGTTCTCCCCGAGTATCTTCCACTAAAACAAGGATTAAGACACTTATAGTTTTTTCTGATATAATATACATTGTCAAATTTTTCTTCTGTTTTTTTCTATATCATCCAATATAAACATAAATATATTATCTTTGTGAATGAGTCCACTGACTATTTTCGTATGAAAATAGTTTTAAATTAGACAATTGTATTATTCGTGTACGTTAATTACTTATTGAACAATCTTGGTCTTGATTCCTATTGGGCGGCGTATATAAATCGTTTTTTTATGTAAGTTTGCCTGTGCAAGTTTTCTATTGTTTTCTAATACGGATAAAGCATCAAAAAATTTCTCTTCAGATGTCTGCCGAACTTGAAAACGTCGAATGTGCACACGCGTTCTCAATTCCTCAATCGTTCATTGCATCGAAATAATTTTTATATGATGATATGAAAACAACATTCTTTTACAAATTGTTATTTTTCGCATTATTTTTTTCAAGTTTTTGTGCGGAAATAATTAGAGCACAGGTACATATTCCCATAATGGGTATATGTACCAGGTATAGTAATGCAGAAATGCTTCAGCAAGCAGGATACAGTTATGTTGAAGAAGGCGTGGGCAAATTTCTTATTCCCGACAAAAGTGATGAGGAGTTTTCTGCAATTCTCGATGACGCATCTCATTATCCGCTTCCCGTTGAGGCTTGCAACGGTTTTATTCCGTCGTCCATGAAAAGTGTCGGACCTGATGCCGTGCACGTACACATATTAAGCTATATGGAAACTGCGTTTAAGCGAGCGCAGCAGGCGGGTGTCGAAATTATTGTGTTCGGGAGTGGTGGCTCGCGCACTATCCCTGAAGGATTTTCGCGCAGCGAAGCCCGTCGGCAATTCATCGATTTATGCAAACAAATGGCTCCGATAGCCAAAAAATATGGTGTAACGGTTGTTTTGGAACCGTTGAACTCCAAAGAATGCAATTTCATCAATTCGGTTGCCGAAGGAGGGGAGATCGTGAAAGCCGTGAATCACCCCAATTTCCGACTGTTAGCCGATATCTATCACATGAAGATGGACAACGAAAGTCCGGAAAATATCGTGAAATACGGAAAACTGATTAAACATGTTCATATCGCTGAGAAACAGGACAGAGCCGTGCCCGGAACTTATAACGAGGACTTTGGCCCTTATTTCGACGCATTGCGAAAAACAGGTTACAAAGGACGCATATCCATTGAAGCGCAATGGAAAGACCTGCCGGCGCAAGCACCGATTGCTATCGAAACCATTAAAAAACAATTCAATAACTAATCATGGAAACAAGAAGAAATTTTATCAAAAAATCGGCAATGGGAGTTGCCGGCCTTGCCGTCGGCAGTACGTTGAATATGTCGGCAAAAAGTTATGCCAATATTATGGGAGCCAACGATCGCATTCGGGTTGGCGTGCTCGGATTTTCGAATCGCTTCAAGGACTCTCTCGGAAAATCTTTTCTGAAATATGCCGAAGAAATGAATTTCGAGCTGTTCACGATTTGTGATATCTGGAGCCGGCGTCGCGACGAAGGACAGGCATGGTATAACAAACAAACCGGCGAAACTATCCGTACGGCTCGAAACACGGATGAACTATGGACTCAAAAGCCCGACGCCGTCATCATCAGCACGGCCGATTTTCAGCATGCGCTGCTCACGGCGGAAGCCGTCAAGGCCGGATGCGATGTTTATGTAGAAAAACCTTTCGCCGAAACTATGGATGATGCCAATTACGCACTGAAGGCGGCCAAGGGAGCAAACAAAGTTATACAGGTGGGCTCGCAACGACGCAGCGGAGTCAATTATCAAGCTGCCTACGACTATATCCGATCGGGTAAATTCGGGAAAATCATTGCCGTCGAAATGACGTGGAATGTCAATCAACCCGGCCGATGGAGATTACCTCAGCTGACAAAAGAAATTCGCGAACAGGATACCGATTGGAAGCGCTTTTTGATGAATCGTCCTTACGAACCTTGGGATCCGCGAAAATACCTCGAATACCGTCTGTTCTGGCCTTATTCTTCGGGCATACCGGGACAATGGATGGCCCATCAAATCGATACCGTCCACTGGTTTTCGGGTTTGCAATATCCCCGTTCGGCAGTGGCAAACGGAGGAATCTATATGTGGAATGACGGTCGGACCAATTACGACACGGTGACGGCAGTTCTCGATTATGGCGACAGCAAAGAAAAGGTACCGGGCAACGGTTTTCAGGTAATTTATTCTTCTCGACAGAACAATTCATCAGGAGGTACTAAGGAATGGTATTTTTCTAACGGAGGCAAACTCGATCTCGACACAAACGTTGTGAGCAGTGAAGGTGGATTGACAGAGCGCTATGCGGCCGAAATGGGGATGAAACCTTTTTTGCTTGAGCCTTTCGAACTACCTCAAATAAAGGTGGAAACGGGCTCGAACACGGGGTCAGACCCTTTGACGAATGCGCACATGAAAAATTGGATGGATTGCGTACGCAACAACAATATAAAGACGAATGCGCCTGTGGAAGCAGGGTATAGTCATTCCATCGCCGACATCATGGTTACGGCTGCTTTGCGAACAGGGCAGCGTGCCACTTTCGACGAAACAACCAAACAAGTCATGGCGGGAGGAAAGGTTTTCAAATATTGATGCGATAAATCGAGGATGTAGATTTAATAAAAAAGAGGCTGTACGAAGAAGACACAGCCTCTTTTGCATTTAAGATGCTAAAAAATGTTCTATAAAATCCGTACCTCGTAGGTTACAGGAACAGCTTTTTTGTACATGGCCAATACACCGCAATACTGGTCGAAAGAAATTTTGCATGCTCTTTCGAGTTTCTCTATCGGAAGGTTTTCGCCTTCAAATTCGTAAATTACTTTTAGCGATGTGTATTGTTTGGGATCTTCATCACTCATTTCGGCGTCTATTCTGATGTCGAAATTGGTAATTTGCAGTCGCATCTTCCGAACAATTTCTATTACGTCGAGTCCTGTGCACCCGGCTGCAGCAACCAGCAGTAGCTTTTTCGGACGTGGCCCCGCATCATTACCCCCTGCTTCCTTAGCCAAGTCTATTACGATGTTGTGTCCATCCACGTCGGTCTCGAAAATGTTATTTTCTTTCCATACTGTTTTGATAGAGTGTAGTGTCATTTTGATACTTTTTGTTTTGAATTATTCTATCAATTAAACAATTTAATTCATAATTGGTTTGATTTGTGGAAAAATATTATAATTCGTTTTGCTACAATGCGTTACGAGAAGATTATTTTCCAATATTGTGCTTTTGAGTCTTATTTTTTGTTACTTTTGTGCTAAATAATACTGTTATGACCGATATTAATGCTAAAGTATTGCTCATTTATACCGGAGGAACCATCGGTATGGTCGAGAATCCCGAAACCGGCGCACTCGAACCGTTCAACTTCAGTCATTTGGGCTCGAATGTGCCTGAAATTCAAAGATTAAATTTCAGCGTCGATACCTATTTGTTCGATCCACCCATCGATTCGTCCGACGTCTCGCCGGCAAAATGGCAGGAAATGACCGGAATCATCGAGGATAATTACGAAGGATACGATGGTTTTGTTATTCTGCACGGAACCGATACAATGGCATACACAGCTTCGGCATTGAGCTTCACGTTGGAAAATCTTACCAAGCCTGTTATTTTTACCGGATCGCAATTACCTATTGGAAAATATCGCTCGGATGGTAAAGAAAATCTGATTACAGCACTTGAAATTGCCGCCGACAAAGATCCCGCAGGTAAACCCATGGTACCGGAGTTGTGTATTTATATGCAAAATCTGTTGATGCGGGGCAATCGGACGATGAAGGTTAGTGCTGACGATTTCAGTGCTTTCAATAGTCCCAATTATCCTTATTTGGCAGAGGTTGGTGTTGATATTCGCTATGAATACAAATTCATTCTTCAGCCCGATTATACGCGTCCTGCCACATTCAACTACGCTCTCGATCATCATGTTTCGGTGTTGAAACTTTTTCCCGGTATTACTCCCGAAGTGGTACAGGCTCATATGTCCGTACCGGGATTGAAAGGGGTTGTTCTCGAAACCTATGGCTCGGGGAATTCGCCTAGTGCGAAATGGTTTATCGATTTGTTACACGAGTCTGTTGATAGAGGAATTGTTGTGGTAAATGTATCGCAATGCCTGTATGGATCGGTGGAAATGCATCGTTACGAAAACGGCCAGAAACTACAAAAGGCAGGAGTTGTAAGTGGTTTCGATATGACCACAGAGGCCGCTCTGGCCAAACTGATGATTTTGTTTGGTTCGGGCAAAACGCCCGACGAAGTTACTCGCCTTATGCCTGTATCGCTTCGCGGCGAACTCACTCAACGTTAGTTTTGCTTGCTTAAATGTGTAATTTTTCGAACCTATTCTCTTACTTTTTATATGAGAGAGCGATATCATGCTCTAAATTGTTATCTTTGTATATAAAAAACGAAGATTATGGCGATGAATAACTTGGATTACGGTGTTATAGGTAACTGCCGCACCGCCGCACTTATTTCGAAGAAAGGAAGTATCGATTGGTTTTGCCTTCCCGATTTTGACTCTCCTTCCGTTTTTTCCAAATTACTGGATGAAAACAAAGGGGGTAGTTTTTCTTTTGAAGTTTCGTCCGATTATACAATCACTCAAAAATATTTCAAGAATACAAATATCTTATCCACGTGGTATGAATCGGAAGAAGGGGCATTCGTGGTTTACGATTATATGCCCCGCTATCGCACCATCGAACAAAGATATTATTTGCCTCCCGAAATTCATCGCTATATCAGAGTTATAAGAGGAAAACCACGCTTGTCGGTTCGCTACGATCCCAAAATGAATTACGCTGCCGAGTCTGTTGTTCATGAAAAATACAGGGATTATATCAAAACCACTTCGGTGGTGAACGACCGAAACGAAATTTATTTATACAGCAGTGTCGATTTCGATACAATACTCAATGGCGAGGAATTTCGCTTATCATCCGACGAATTTTTTTTGCTCTCATACACTCAAAAACTTATGCCGATTGATTTAGATAGAATTCATCTCGATTACGAACGAACCAAGGTTTATTGGCTCAACTGGACCAATCGTTCGCGAAAATTTCTTGAATACGAAGATATGATCAACCGAAGCCTGCTGGTTATCAAACTGATGTCGTACGATTCCACGGGGGCAATGATTGCAGCGCTCACTACCAGTTTACCCGAATCTATCGGCGAATGCCGCAATTGGGACTATCGATTCTGCTGGTTGCGCGATGCCTCTATGTCTATCAGTTCGATTGTGTACATGGGACATAAAAATGTTGCCGAGCGCTTTATCGGGTTTGTGAAAAACTTGCTGCGTTCGCGCGATGATGTTTTCCAAATAATGTATGGTATCCGAGGCGAAAGAGAGTTGACCGAGATCGAGCTTACCCACTTGTCGGGATACGAAAATTCTTATCCCGTAAGAATTGGTAACGCTGCTTTTACACAAATTCAAAACGACTCACCGGGATATTTACTGGATGTTATCTATAAATATTATCTTTATTTCCCTGGTACGCTCGATGAGATTGAGGAAATGTGGGAGATTGTGCGATTTATCGCCCGTTCGGTTTCGCAAACATGGCAGATGCCGGATAATAGTATTTGGGAGTTTCGTACACGAAAATTGAATTTTGTTTTTTCGAAAGTGATGAGCTGGGTGGCTATGGATCGGGCTACCGCTATCGCCGAACTACTCCATAAAAACAGTTATGCCGAGCTTTGGAAAGCTGAGAGTGAAAAAATTAAGGCCGATATTTTTGAAAAAGGGTGGAAGGAGGAGATACAATGTTTTTCGCAGGCCTACGAAAACATTGATTACGATTCTTCACTTTTGTTGATGCATTATTATGGATTTATCGATGCCGATGACGAGAGGTTTGTTAAAACGGTCAAATCTATTCGCGAACATTTGCAATATAAAGGATTGATGTACAGATATAAATCTGCTGACGATTTTGGTCATCCTTCTTCTTCGTTTACGGTATGCAATTTTTGGATGATACAGGCCCTTTATGCTATTGGCGAAAAGGAAGAGGCACGTCGCATGTTTGATACCATTGTGACCTATGCCAATCATGTGGGATTGTATAGCGAAGATTTCGATTTCGAAACGGGTCGTTTACTGGGTAATTTTCCTCAGGCCTATTCTCATTTGGCATTCATCAATGCTGCAACATTGTTCTCGGAAGAAAAAGTGGTCTCGAAATTTATTCGCCCATAGTCTCTTTTTCGGGGGATTGCGGCTTAAGGTATATCTTTGCAAAAGAATTGGGATATCTTTCGTTGATGAAATCAATCATCTTTTCGCGGATATACACTCTTAAATCCCAGTTTTTAGACGAATCGGTGCTGCTTACCAAAATTCGCAGTTCCTTATACCATTGTTTCGCATCCGTAATTTGTATGTTCTGAACGCGTCCATCCCAGTTGGGATTTGCTTCTACAAGAGTTTTCAATTTCTCTCTTAGTGGTTCTACCGGAAGATCGTACGAAACATACAGAAATACCGTTCCGAGAATGTTTGATGTGTTTCTTGTCCAATTTTGTATGGGTTTTTGGAGAAAATAATCTATTGGAACTATCAAACGGCGTTCGTCCCAGATTTTTACTACGGCATACGTAATATTAATTTCTTCGATACGCCCCCATTCTCCTTCTATTACAACTACATCGTCCAATCGGACGGGTTGTGTAAATGCAATCTGAACTCCGGAGAGCACTTGTCCAACGCTTCGCTGGGCGGCCAAGCCGACCACAATACCGATAACGCCGGCTGAGGTCAATATACTCACACCGATATTTCGAAGCGATTCGATCGACATCAAGGCTATCGATACAAAAATAACCGAAACCGAAATAATCGATATTTTTTCGATCATACTCAATTGAGTCAATCGCTTGCGGGCATCCAGATTGTTAGGATTTTCGATGTTGAGTTTGTTACGAGAATATCGAAATATGGCTCTTATTGTTTGTATAAGCAACCATCCGATAATCAGTGTTAAGAGTATCTGGCTTATTTTCTGCAATGTTTCGAATATTTGGGCATCCTCCTTCAGATAGGTGCTGAACGTACTTAACAATGTCGAAAAGATCAGCCATAGCGTCGGCAGTCGATACATTCGAATGATGATGTTGTCTATCGGACTTTTCGTCTTTTGTGCACGCTTTTGTAGTTTTTTTGATAAAGCATTGAAAAGAAATAAAAGAATGAGGAATATCACAGCAAATGCGATGAACAAAACTAAGTATCGACTCGATGGATAACGCTCAAAAAGTTGATCAGACCATTCCATATTGTAGTTCTAAAAAATTTAAGAGATGAGTTTTGTTAGAAAAGGAATTACGTTCGATTGTAGCGATATTCGGTATTTGGCGACGGGTGAAAAATCTCCCACTTTTATACTGATCCCATCACTCGGGATAGCTCGAAACATATCTTCATCGGTGGTGTCGTCACCAATTACCATCACGAAGTCAAATTTTTCTTTCTGCATCCGTCGCTTTAACTCGGTACCTTTATTGAATGAAGATGGTTTGATTTCCAATATTTTATTGCCCGGAACTATTTGTAGATTCAGCCTTGTGCATGGCTCAATAAGGGCCTTCACCAATTGTTCTTCGCGCAAATTGGCCAACCAGGCATCTGTTTTGCGATAATGCCACACAAGGGCTGTATTTTTTATTTCTAACCATGAATTTGGAGTTTTTTCCATTGTTCGTTGTATGATATCCAATATTTCGGAATCCCATTGCTCAATTTTTTTGAAATTTTCGTACCACACTCCATTTTCCTTATACAGTGCACCGTGTTCCGCCGAAAGATCTATCGGCAAATTACCAAACCATTTTTCCAAGGTTTCACTACTTCGTCCACTGTTGATCACTACATGGTTAGCCGGATCTTTAGCCATTTTTTCAAGTAAAGAAAGGAGTATCGGCGAAGGAGTGGCTTCTTCCGGCTTTTTATAAAAAGGAGCAAGAGTACCGTCATAATCGAGCACGAGCAGCCTGTGTGACGATCTGTCGTATTGTCGCTTTATCTGTGCCAGTTGTTTCTTGTCGATGATTTTCTGATAAATTTCTTCGTTTTGTTTTTTGATATAGGATAATTCCTTAACAAAATCATTAGCCCATTTTTGAACGGTTTGTGTGGAAATTGTTTTTTGCATTCTCAATAGGCGTTCTTTTTTTTCATCTTCACTCATTGTGATAGCCTGCAAAATGGCATTCTCTATTTCATTTGCATCCATCGGATTGATGATAATCGCATCGGTAAGTTCGATAGCTGCGCCTGCCATTTCGCTCAGTATGAGTACACCGGGCTTTTCGCGTTTCGAGGCGAGATATTCTTTTGCTACCAGATTCATCCCGTCGCGAAGTGGCGTAACCAATGCAATATCTGCAATATCATACATGGCCGAAAGGCCTTCGAAATCGAAACTTCGGTAGTAATAATGGATAGGTGTCCATCCTACGGTAGCATATTTGCCGTTGACCTGCCCGATTGTCTGATCGATATGGATTTTCAGATCGGCATATCTCTCTACTTTGTCGCGTGAGGGTGTGACGATCATAGCCAAAGAAACTTTTTCGCGATATTCGGGATGATTTTCCAAAAATTGCGCAAAACCCTTTATCCTGTTAAGAATCCCTTTGCTATAATCCAAACGATCTACGGATAATATGATAGTCTGATTGCCTAATTTCTCTTTCAGCATGGCCGATTCTTTTTTGACGGATGGCAGCAGAGTAGCATCGTGATATTTTTGGTAGTTGATCCCCATCGGAAAAGCATCCACATGCACGGTTCGATCCTGAAGTTTTATTTCATCCAAATCGCAATTGAGATCAAGAACTCGGTAGAGTGAACTGATAAAATGTCGCATGTAGTCGTGCGTATGCAGTCCGATGAGGTCAGCTCCGAGCAAGCCTTCCAACAACTCTTTCCGTTCGGGGAGTACCCTAAATAGCTCGAATGAAGGGAACGGAATATGATGAAAATATCCGATATTTGCTTGTGGTTTGTGGTCTCGGATCTTTTTGGGGAGCAACATCAATTGATAATCCTGTATCCAAACGATATCGTTTTCGTCGATGAAAGGTAATGATTCTTCGCAAAACAGCGTATTGACTTCCTTATATGCTTCCCAAAAGCATGAGCCGTATTTGATATAGGAGAAAAAATAATGACAGAGTGGCCATAAAATGCTGTTGCTGTATCCTTCATAGTATTTTTCAATTTGTTCCTGGCTAAGAAAGACAGGATGAAAGTGCATAGCATGCAGCCTGCGTGTTATTCGTTTTTGAAGGCTTTTGTCTTCAACATAGATTCCCGGCCATCCAACCCAGAATTTTTCAATGGACGTATCCAAAGAACTTAGTCCGGTGGCTAATCCGCCCTCACTTCGTTTGATGCTATATGAATTGTTTTTTTGTTCTATTTTTACAGGTAAACGGTTTGCTATAATGACTAATTTCATAAATTTAGAACTTTCATCCAAAAAAAACGACAGAACCCTTCTTCATGATACGTTTTATTTTTGCGTCCACTCTCATTTTTTTAATAATGATGGAATGAAGCAGGGCATTTTTTATAATTAAACGCTAAACATTAAACAAAGATTATTTATTAACTATTTTTTTGACAATAACTTAATTCCATTTATTCTGTCATTTTAATATTGAACAAGTATTATATGAGTGAGTTTATCAAAATAGAAACTCCGTATCGATATGTCATCAAGCAGTGTAGTTTATTTTATACATTGTCGGAAACTCGCTTCTTCGAGGGATACTGTGTAGATTGTCTTTTAAATCGAAGAAAAAGGTTATCGCTCTAACTCGATATTGATAAGTTAATAAATGAAAAAAATCATGTTGACTGAATCGATTGTAGTTGTAAGAGAAATTTTCTATACTTTTTTCGGCCGATATTTCGTAAATCTTCGTTTCATGTTTCCGCCGTATTTGAGCCGTAGTTGGTTCGAATCAAGTTTATTCATACTTTTGATCATTTGCCTGAAACACCAAAATAAAGACCCCTGCTTGAAAAAGCTTTTTCTTTTGAAAATAGTCTTTGCGAGAAAAATACAGAAGATGAGCCGATTAATTATTTTAAAAACATGTCGATCCTATAAAGAAGTTTATAAAAAAGTCATTTTCTTTTATTTCTTAACATAGCGGTAAACCTTAAAATCTCTACTAAAATTCGGTTCAAGAGTCATAAAAAAATGATATTCTTTGCTTGATCCACAATTTTATAGTAATTTCGTTGTTAATTTTGAGGTTTATTTCAAACGGAAAATAAAAATCCGTAACTATTTAAATATTTCATACTAATCCTATGGCTAAAGAAAAAACTTACTTGACCTGTGACGGGAATCAGGCAGCCGCTCATATAGCATATATGTTTAGCGAAGTTGCAGCTATTTATCCCATCACACCATCTTCAACCATGGCCGAATATGTGGACGAATGGTCTGCCGCTGGTCGTAAAAATCTTTTTGGACAACCGGTACTGGTTCAGGAGATGCAATCCGAAGCCGGCGCTGCCGGCGCCGTTCACGGTGCTTTGCAGGCCGGGGCACTAACCACTACCTTCACTGCTTCGCAAGGACTCTTGCTCATGTTGCCAAACATGTATAAAATAGCCGGTGAACTCTTGCCGTGTGTGTTTCATGTTTCAGCCAGAGCTATAGCTGCACATGCGTTGTCCATTTTTGGAGACCAACAGGACGTGATGGCTGCTCGTCCTACAGGCTTTGCACTCTTCGCCACCGGATCGGTGCAGGAAGTGATGGATTTGGCTGCAGTTGCTCATTTGGCTTCTCTTGAAAGTCGTGTGCCGTTTGTACACTTTTTCGATGGATTTCGCACTTCGCACGAAATTCAAAAGATTGAGGCTCTTAGCAATGAGGACGTGCTCCCTCTCGTAAACCAGGAGGCATTAGCTGCTTTTCGCAACCGTGCACTCGGCCCCGATAAGCCGGTAACCAGAGGAACAGCGCAGAACGATGACATTTATTTTCAGGCAAAAGAAGCTGCTAATCCTTTTTATGAAGCAGTTCCGGATATCGTTGAGAAATATCTCGAAAAAATGGCGGAAGTTACGGGTCGCAAATACGGATTATTCGATTACTATGGCGATCCCGAAGCCGAGAGGGTGATTATTGCGATGGGCTCTGTTACCGAAACAATCCGCGAAGTGGTCGATTTTTTGCGTGCCAAAGGCGAAAAAGTCGGCGTTGTAGCCGTTCATCTTTATCGTCCTTTCAAAGCTGAGGCATTTTTGTCGGCAGTTCCCAAAACAGCCAAACGAATCGCGGTGCTCGATCGCACGAAAGAATCGGGGGCACTCGGACAGCCACTTTATCTCGATGTCAAAGATTGTTACTATGGTCGTCCCGATGCTCCCGAAGTGGTGGGTGGTGTTTACGGATTGTCATCAAAAGACACTACACCGAGTCAAATCATTTCGGTATTTGAAAATCTGGCTATGAAAATGCCAAAAAACGATTTCACGATCGGTATCGTAGATGATGTAACATTTAAGTCGCTTCCCGTCAAAGAGGAAGTGGCTATGGATGAAACTACTTACGAGGCCAAATTTTACGGACTTGGATCGGATGGCACTGTCGGTGCTAACAAAAACTCGATCAAGATTATTGGAGATAATACCAATAAATATGTTCAAGCATATTTTGCATACGATTCCAAGAAATCGGGAGGATTCACCTGCTCACATCTTCGTTTTGGAGATAATCCTATTCGATCAACCTATTTGGTGAATACCCCCAATTTTGTAGCATGTCATGTCCCTGCATATCTTTATTTGTATGATGTTACCAGAGGGTTGAAAAAGAATGGAACATTTCTGCTCAACTCTTTGTGGCCAAAAGAAGAAGTGCCAAATCATCTGCCCGACAAAGTGAAAAAATATTTCGCTCAAAACAATATCAAACTCTATATCATTAATGCTACCAGCATTGCCGAGGAGCTGGGATTGGGTGGAAGAACCAATACAATTTTGCAATCGGCTTTCTTCAAGATTTCAAACGTTATTCCTTATGAATTGGCGGTAGAACAGATGAAGAAATTCATTGTGAAGTCCTACGGAAAAAAGGGTGAAGATGTGATCAGGATGAATTATGCTGCTGTCGATCGAGGTGGCGAAATCGAAGAAGTCGATATTCCGAAAGAGTGGGCTGATATTGTAGTGGCTGATGACCAGCGCGATGATGCTCCCGAGTTTATACAAAAAATTGTGCGTCCGATGAACGCCCAACGCGGATATGATCTTCCTGTTTCTGTATTTTTAGGGCGTGAAGACGGCACTTGGGAAAATGGTACTACGGCTTATGAGAAACGTGGAGTTGCAACCTCTGTTCCTCTTTGGAATGCTGAAAACTGCATCCAATGCAATCAGTGTGCTTATGTTTGTCCTCATGCTACTATCCGACCGTTTGTACTCGATCAAAATGAGCAACAGCAGCTCGGGGAAGACGTTGTGATGCTTAAGGCTCAAGGGCGACAGTTCAGTGGAATGGCTTTTCGTATCCAAGTTGATGTGCTCGATTGCCTGGGGTGTGGAAATTGTGCCGACATTTGTCCAGGCAATAGAGGAAAGAAAGCTCTCGAAATGGTTCCAATTCAAACTCAGTACGAAAATCAGAAAAACTGGGATTTCATGGTGAAAAATGTTTCGAGTAAAGCTCATTTGGTGGACACAAAACTCAATGTTAAAAATTCGCAATTTGCAACACCGTTGTTTGAATTTTCCGGCGCTTGCTCAGGATGTGGCGAAACGCCTTACATTAAGCTTATTACTCAGCTTTATGGCGATCGGATGATGATTGCCAACGCCACAGGCTGTTCTTCTATTTACGGAGCTTCAGCTCCTGCTACTCCATATACCAAAAATGATCAAGGTCGCGGACCTGCTTGGGCCAATTCGCTTTTCGAAGATAATGCCGAATTTGGCTTCGGATTTGTATTGGCCAACAGTTCGATGCGAAACCGAATCCATTCGCTCATGCAGTACGGTATAGCTTCTAATGATTTTTCTGAAGAAGTAAAGGTGTTGTTTAACGAATGGATTGACAACAAAGATGATGGCGAAAAATCAAAAGAAGTTTCCGATAAATTGATTCCTCTGCTGAGACAGAATCAGAGCGAGACTGCCAAAGAATTACTTAAACTCGAACGTTATTTCGTAAAAAAATCGATCTGGGTATTCGGCGGTGATGGTTGGGCATACGATATCGGTTTTGGAGGACTAGACCACGTATTGGCAATGGGGCAGGATATCAATGTGCTTGTTCTAGATACCGAAGTTTATTCCAATACCGGTGGACAATCTTCTAAATCTACGCCTATTGCAGCTGTTGCGAAGTTTGCTGCAGCAGGTAAGCGCATTCGCAAGAAAGATTTGGGAATGATTGCCGCAACCTATGGTTATGTTTACGTTGCTCAAGTAGCAATGGGGGCTAATCAGAGCCAATTCCTCAAAGCTCTCAAAGAAGCCGAAAGCTATAAAGGTCCTTCACTTATTATCGCTTACTCTCCTTGTATCAGTCATGGTTTGAGAAAAGGGATGGGCAGTGCTCAATCCGAAGAAAAATTAGCCGTTGAATGTGGATACTGGCAGTTGTGGCGTTATGATCCGCGATTGGAAGATCAAGGCAAAAATCCTTTTATCCTTGACAGTAAGGAGCCCGATTGGAGCAAATTCGATGATTTCCTACGAGGTGAAGTGCGATATACTTCTCTCGAAAAATCGTTTCCCAAAGAAGCTGCGGAGCTCTATCAAGCAGCAAGGGAGAATGCCCAGTGGAGATACCGTTCTTATAAACGAATGGCTGAAGCCCATTTCTCGGCCCCTGCCATCGATAATGCTGAAGTAATTAATACTGCTGATCAGGATTAAAGTATTTGTTTCTTGGTTATATGCTTGATAAAAAAGCGGATCTGTTTGATTCGCTTTTTTATGTTACATGTTTTTGGTTGAAGGATGGGATAAGATGTCAATCGAAAATTATCTTTGGGTAATGTCGGATTGTTTTAAATCGGCAAATGCCACTTTTGAAAAAATAGCAGTGGTGTTTGATTGGGTTAGATATTTAATGTGTTATCTTTGTGTAATCAAATAGCGAACACGATGAAGATTCAAATCATTAATGGGCCTAATCTCAATTTGCTTGGTACGCGCGAACCCGAAATATATGGCAATAATTCGTTTGCCGATTATTTAGCCGGCCTAAATGCAGTTTTTCCCGATATCGAAATTTCTTATTTTCAATCGAACAGTGAAGGGGAAATAATCGATAAAATTCACGAAGCAGGGTTTGGTTGCGATGGAATTGTTTTGAATGCCGGTGGATATACGCATACCTCGGTGGCCATTCGTGATGCCATCAAGGCTGTTTCGGCTCCGGTTGTCGAAGTGCATATTTCAAATGTATATGCTCGCGAGGAGTTTCGTCACCATTCTATGCTTTCGGCTGTATGCAAAGGGGTGATAGCTGGTTTCGGATTCGATTCGTATCGCTTGGCTATTCATTCTTTTCTCGTTCCCGATGTCTTATCTCATAAATCAACTCTCTCTCTTACGTAAAATTTATAATGCACTCTATACACTATTATGCATAAACATACAAAAATTATTGCTACTATTTCCGATAAACGATGTGATTCGTCATTTATTCAACAACTTTTCGACGAGGGAATGGACGTCGTGCGCATGAATTCAGCCCATATCAATGAAGAAGGATTTATCAGAATAGTTGAAAACGTCAGGGCGGTTTCTAATCGTATAGCCTTACTTTTGGATACCAAAGGCCCTGAGATTCGTACAACTGTAGCGGAGTCTCCTTATGAACTGAAAACAGGTGATATTGTCCGAATAAAGGGAAATCCCGACGGCATTTCTTCTCGTGAATGCATTTATGTTTCTTATCGTAATGTGGCCAACGATGTAAAAGTGGGCGAAGATATTCTGATTGATGACGGTGAAATAGGATTGAAGGTGATTGAAGTGGCTTCCGATCATCTGATTTGCAGCGTTCAAAACGATGGTGTAGTGGGCAGCCGCAAGAGTGTTAACATTCCCGGCGTTCGTATCAACTTGCCTACAATCACTGATCGCGATCGCGAGTTTATCGCTCTTGCCGTTAAATACGACATCGATTTCATTGCTCATTCCTTTGTGCGTAGCAAAGAGGATGTGCTCGAGGTTCAGCAGATTCTCGATTCATATAACAGTCCGATTAAGATTGTTGCTAAAATCGAGAATCAAGAAGGCGTGGACAACGCCGACGAAATACTCGATGTTGCTTATGGTATTATGGTCGCCCGTGGAGATTTAGGCATCGAGGTCCCTCAGGAAAAAATTCCGGGTATTCAGCGGGTTCTTATCCGTAAAGCGATACATCACAAAAAGCCTGTTATTGTGGCTACTCAGATGCTGCAATCGATGATTGAAAATCCTCGTCCTACACGTGCCGAAGTTACCGATATTGCCAATGCCATTTTCTATCGCACCGATGCGATGATGTTGAGTGGTGAAACGGCTTATGGTAAATATCCAGTAGAAGCTGTCCGCACCATGACTAAGGTTTCATTTGAGGCCGAGAAAACCAAATTGGCCGAAAACGATATTCGTGTGCCCTACGATTTGGATGAGGGTCAGGAGGTGACCGTTTTTCTTGCAAAACAGGCGGTCAAATCCGAGACACGGCTCAATACGAAAGCAATCATCACCGATAGTCATACCGGTCGCACCGCACGTGTATTGGCTGCTTTTCGCGGGCCGAGTCCCGTGTATGCCATGACCACTACCGATCGCCTGGCGCGAGAATTATCTCTGTCCTACGGAGTGTGGGCCGAACATCAGCCGGGACGTGGTATCGAGAATACCAACGAAAGTCGTCGTGCATATTACGTGAAAGCTATTCAACAGCTTATTGATTCCGGAATGGTTAATCCCGAAGATCGGGTTGCCTATTTAGGAGGGAGTTTTGGCGAAACCGGAGGTACCACTTATCTCGATATCAGCGAGGCGTGGAAAATTCTGGAGGCAAAGGAAAAATATAATCTGCCGGATTATACACTTTAAAATAATTGATGCCCAAATCGATCGAAGAGTATATTTTATCGCATATCGACAGTGAGCCACCATTGTTAAGTGCGATGGCACGCGACGCGCAAGTTAATTTACTGCACGGTCGCATGGTTTCGGGTCATTTGCAGGGACGATTGCTGAAAATGTTCGCACGAATGATTCGGCCTCGTCGCGTGCTCGAAATAGGAACTTATACGGGTTATTCTGCAATATGCCTTGCCGAAGGCATGGATGATGATGCCGAGCTCTATACGATTGAAAAAGATGATGAAATGGAGGATTTTATCCGAAAGTATCTTGATAGATCGGATCAACAGAACAAAATTCGTTTGCTCTTTGGAGATGCTTTACAAATAATACCTGCATTTGATGACGAATTTTTCGACCTGGCTTTCATCGATGGTGATAAGCGGCAGTATAATGCCTATTATGAACAGGTGTTCCCTAAGATTCGTCGAGGTGGTTTTATATTAGCCGACAATACTTTGTGGAACGGAAAACTGCTTCAAAAAGTGAAAGGGAATGATTGGCAAACAAAAGGGATTATTGAATTTAACGAATCGCTGGTCAACGATAAGCGCGTTGAGAAGGTTATTTTGCCTGTGCGCGATGGCTTGACTCTGATTCGGAAAATATAAGGGGTATATACTATGGACTCGAATCGACAACAAAAAATTAATCGACTTATTCAGAAAGAGTTGAGTGAGCTGTTTCTCCTCGAAACAAAAAAAACACATGGTGTGATCGTTTCGGTTACTAGTGTGCGTGTTACGCCTGATCTTAGTCTTGCTCATGCTTATCTGAGTATTTTTCCGTCAGAAAAAGCAGCCGATCTGTTGAAAAATATCAACAATAACGTGAAGTCCATTCGTTACGATTTGGGTAAACGGATTGCAAAACAACTGCGAATTATTCCCGATTTGCGGTTTCATCTCGATGATTCGCTTGATTACATCGAAAATATTGATCGATTATTAAAGAACGATTAATTTCAACCGAAAATTGAACCTTTCGTATTTCATAGCACGACGATATTTATTTTCAAAAAAATCGCACAACGCCGTAAATGTTATTTCGGCTATATCGGTGATCGGAATAGCCGTTGCTACGATGGCAATGGTTTGTGTGCTTTCGGTTTACAATGGATTTGGCGGATTGGTAGAAGGTATGTTCGGTGCATTCGATCCCGATCTTAAAATCACGGTTAAACAAGGTAAGGTTTTCGATTATCACACACCTCAATTTGATAGTGCACTTTCTGTTGCAGGGGTTAATTTAATATCGGAGACGCTCGAAGATAATGCTCTTATCAAATACGAGGATCGGCAGGTTCCTGCCATGGTGAAAGGCGTTTCTCAAGATTTTAAATATCTGGCTGATATGGATAAACTTGTGATCGACGGATCGTTTCGTCTTCGGGAGGATTCTCTTGATTATGTTACTATCGGTGCCGGTTTGGCTGTTGCATTAGGTGTTCGTGCCGGATATTTGGGAAATATCGAGTTTTTTGCCCCCAAACGTGATGTGCAGGTAAATTTGGCTAATCCTGTCACCGCTTTCACTCAAGGTCACGCTCTTATCGGAGGCGTTTTCAGTCTCAATCAACCCGAATATGACGATCAGATGGCGATTGTTCCTATAGAATTGTCGAGAGAGCTTTTTCGGTACGATAACGAAGTTTCGTCGCTCGAAATCCGTTTGAACCCTGATGTTTCTGCAAGGGAGGTAAAATCCGAAATTCAACGTATAATAGGCGATCGCTATTTGGTTGAAGATCGTTTCGAACAGCAAAAAGAATCTTACAATATGTTGCAGATTGAGAAATGGGTGACATTTCTGATACTTGCTTTTGTTTTGCTGATTGCCGTTTTCAATGTTGTTGGTTCTTTATCCATGCTCATTGTCGAAAAAGAGTCCGATATTCGAAGTTTGCAGCATCTTGGTGCTTCCAATAGATTGATTTCTCGTATTTTTCTATATGAGGGTTGGCTTATTGCCTTTATCGGAATTGTTGGCGGAATAGCTGTCGGTTTGATTTTATGCTTATTGCAGCAACATTTCGGGTGGTTACGTCTGAGCGACACGCCCGGAGCTTATATCATCGATGCCTATCCTGTCAGGGTATTATTTTCGGATGTAGTCATCGTTTTTGTTGTTGTCAGCATCATCGCTATGTTGACGGTGCTTTATCCGGTTCGAAATTTAAATAAACGTCTAAATACTGATTCATTATGAATGTAGCAATTGTTGGAACAGGTTATGTTGGTCTGGTTTCGGGAGCTTGTTTTGCCGAAATGGGAGTAAATGTTACGTGCGTGGATATCGACGAGAAAAAAATCGAACGATTGAAACAAGGTGTTATTCCTATTTACGAACCCGGCTTGAAACCCATTGTATTGCGAAATATCGAAGCTCAACGTTTGCATTTTACTACCGATTTGCCTTCGATTCTTAACTCGATGGATATCGTCTTCATTGCGGTAGGTACACCATCCGACGAAAATGGTAGCGCCGATCTGAAATATGTTTTTGAAGTTGCGAACACCATTGCCGACAACCTGAACAATTATATTCTGATTGTTACCAAAAGCACTGTTCCTGTAGGTACTACTCATAAAGTGAAGGCGCTTATAAGAAAGCGTCTCGACGAAAGAGGGCTGCAAAATCTCGATTTTGATATTGCTTCAAATCCCGAATTTTTGAAGGAAGGTGCCGCTATAGATGACTTTATGAGTCCCGATCGGGTTGTAGTTGGTGTTGAAACCGAGAAGGCTAAAGAATTGATGACGCGATTGTACCGACCGTTTTTATTGAATAATTTCCGTGTCATCTTTATGGATATCCTTTCGTCGGAAATGACTAAATATGCCTCGAATGCTATGTTGGCAACCCGTATCAGTTTTATGAACGATATTGCGAATTTGTGCGAACGTGTAGGTGCCGACGTCAATATGGTGCGTCGTGGTATGGGTAGCGACTCACGCATAGGGAAAAGCTTTTTGTATGCCGGCTGCGGCTACGGGGGAAGTTGTTTCCCGAAAGATATCAGAGCAATCATCAAAATTGGCGAGGACGTAGGTTATGAGATGAAATTGTTGAAGGCGGTTGAGGCCGTGAATAATGCCCAAAAAAATATTCTTTTTCGAAAGTTTTCAGAATATTTCAACGATGATATTCGGGGCAAATTGGTTGCGGTCTGGGGGCTGTCTTTCAAACCCGAAACCGATGATATGCGTGATGCTCCATCGTTGACGCTTATCCGAAGCTTGCTCGATGCCGGCGTGGAAGTTCATGCCTACGATCCTGCCGCCATGGATGAGGCAAAAAAATATCTGGGCGATAGCATTTATTATGCCTCCGATATTTATGATGCGGCTAATAATGCCGATGCACTGATCGTTCCAACTGAATGGAAGGAATTTCGTCTGCCGAATTGGAGTATCCTTAAAAAAATTATGAGAGGCTCTCTTGTTGTTGACGGTCGAAATATTTACAACAGCAATGAGCTGTCATCTTATGGTTTTGAATATCGTGGCATTGGGCAAAAATAAGTTGCCCCAAAGTTTTTTTTTGTATATTTTCACCGGACTGTTTCACGTCTGCATATTTGTGCGATTGGCGGTAGGATTTGTTTTTTACTGCCAACTATCAATAAATGCCCTTTTTGTTTAAGGCATTTCTGTAACGTGCGGCATTGATGGAATGCTGTGCGAAACTTTCGGCAAAATTGTGCTTCCCTGATAAATCTTCTTTTGCACACATATACAGATAGTTGTGTTTTTCGGGCTTGAGCGTGGCATCGATTGCCTTGATGGAAGGAATACGAATCGGACCCGGTGGCAGCCCTGTATGTTTGTACGTATTATAAGGTGAATCTACTGACAGATGTTCGAAAAGTATTCTCCGTAAGCTAAAGTCGCCTATAGCAAATTTTATTGTCGGGTCGGCTTCGAGCTTCATCCCTTTTTGCAACCGGTTTAAGTATAATCCGGCGATGGTTGAATACTCTTCAGCATACGTAGCTTCTTCTTCCACAATAGAGGCAAGGATTGAGATTTGGATGGGCGATAGCCCTGTTTTCTCGGCCATTGTTTTACGATTCTCATTCCAAAAAATGTCATATTCTCTTTTCATTCGGGATAGAAAATTCGACACACCGGTGTCCCAATATACTTGATAAGTATTTGGAATGAACATGACCGGTATCGTGTTTGTGTCAAAGCCCAATGCGCTAACCATTGCTGAATCGTTGAGAGCATCAATTAACGTAATACTATCCATCATCAATTGTTGTGAAATACGTCCCGCGAGTGCTTGCTTGGTCCGGATATTATTGAATGTGAGGTTCACGGGTGCTTGATTGCCCGATCTAAGTGTTCGTATCAGTTCGGGCATCGTCATGCCGTCTTTCACAACGTAACGACCTGTTTTTATATTGTCGATGTAATTCATTCTTTCAGCAATGAAGCGGAAAAATTTTTCAGAAGGCAGGTTTGCTTTTTCTTGAAGTTGATTTATTTCGTCTTAGATATTTTTTTCTTCATCAATGT
>JARKPE010000025.1 GCA_029975415.1 Dysgonamonadaceae bacterium
GAGAGACGAACGGGATAACACAACGAATCGATTTCCCATTTCCGTTCGTGAAGCATCGGGTTCATGTTGGTATAATCCTTCATCCATTCACCGTCGGGCTTCGGATCGTGATTGAATGCATTGGCATAAGGATCGATGAGAATGCACTGAGCCTGATGATGAATAACGCCGGCAATCATTTCGCGAAGATGAGCGTCTTCGGTGGTCAGTGGCAAATATGGCCAAACTTGAGCCGACGAATCGCGCAACCACATGGCATCAATGTCGCCCGTAATAACAAATGTATCGGGTTTTCCGTTTCGAGTACTAAATTTTACGGTAGTATCCAGCGTATTGGGATAGCAATTCTCGAACATCCATGCAAGTTTTGGATCTTTTATTTTTGATTTTATCCTTGCAATGGTTTGATCGACCGATTTCGAACTAAAATTTCGCAGGGCAAGTGCTGGGCGTTTTGAAACATAGGTCATTCCATTGGACGATATTTTCGTCTGCCCCATTACCCATGCAGGCGATGCAGCTGCTGCCACAAATCCCAAACTTCCTTTTTTGATAAACTCTCTACGTGTTGTCATTTTTTTGCTCAAGTAATTATGTTGTGATGAAATTAAAAACAATCTCCAAATTTAACAATTAACATCGATATTGCCAATTAATCTTATTTCAAATCGGGTAATTCGGCAAAAAGTTCTATCATACAGGCATTGTCGAGTAGCGATTTGTGAGGCTGGTTATTTTTTCGATACCAACTATTGCCAAACAATCCGTTTTCGTCCAAAGTATGATGAAAGGCATAATATGCGTTTTCTTTCAATGTTTTAATAAATACATCATTTCCATCAATTGCATAGAGTTGATTCAGCCCTCGTAACAATATAACGTTGAACCATGGGGAATCGGGATAAAAAAACATTTTCCCATCTTGTGTTTCCTGCTCTTTAACAAAAAACTGATAAGCACCTTTGGCCGAAAGTTGAGCATCGTGAAGATAATTCTTCTTTTTTGTGATTTGATAAAGTCTGACCGCAGCTTCGATCATCTGACCTGTATTATATGTATATTTTTGTTTGCTGATGCGGCCATCCAGATTCACATTGTCCCAATAGACATTATCCGACGGATCAAGCAAATTCTGCTTCGTCCAATCATAAATTTCGATTGCTTCGTCAAGATATTTCTTTTCGTGGGTAATTTCATATAATCGGGAACAAAGGACTGCTGTTGGAGCATTTGAACACGTGTTCTTGCTATGTTTCTTTTGTTCGCACCAATACACGCCACCACCTAGCACGTCGTCTTTGCCGCTCATGATGAATTCATAAAGTTGGATAGCTTTTTGCAAATATTTTTGTTGATGAGTCGTTTCGAACAAGGTACAAAAATCGAGTGCAATCCAAACATTGTCGTCATAATAACGATCACTGATGCCAGCAAACGTAGGGTATGACTGATAAGCAGCAGGATTACGACCGAAATCCCAATATTTTTCCAAACCCGGCAAAAGGTGATTTTCGAGCAAATCGAGATATTTACGATCTCGTGTTTCTCTATATAAGGCAACAACCCCCGAAATTACGCCTGAATATGGCCATAAGAAAGAAACTTCCTGCCCGTGTTGCTGATCGGAACCTTCTGCAAGATAATCGACCTTGTTTTCAAGATTTCTCGGAAAAGTTTCTGCTAATAGTCCACGTTCGGGAACATGATAAAGCCTCATCACTCGATTCAAAACAGAATCCGAAATCGTAATATTTTCTTTTTTCGAGGCATTACAAAATGATTTATTTCCTGCCGACAAGAAACCTGAAAGCGTAAAAAAAAGGGTGGCCGTTATTAATAAAACACGAAGAACTGTTTTCATTTTTCAGCTCCTTTCGTAAAATTGATTGGTAATTTTTTGCGAAATGCTTCCTTGAAACAAATCAACGTTTCGGTACGTGCTAAACCGATCGGTTGAATTTTTTCGTGAATCAGCGACAATAAATCGTGGTTGTTGCGGACATAAACCTTTATCAACAAGTCATAATCGCCTGTAGTATAATAACATTCGACAACTTCGTCTATTTTTTGCAATTCCTTAACTGCGTGATCGTAACTGCTCGGATTGTTGAGAAAAATTCCAATATAGGCACAAGTCTCATATCCAATTTTTTCGAAATCAATGATGAATTCCGATCCTTTAATTACACCAATATTAATGAGTTTCTGAACCCGCTGATGAATAGCTGCCCCCGAAACACCACATTCTCGAGCAACTTCCAAAAAGGGAATGCGCGCATTGTTCACAATTAGATTCAATATCTTTTCATCTAATTCATCCAAATCATGATGTGCCATAAAAAATAATTAATTTATCGTAAATAAACAGAATCTAAATCTCTCAAAAAAAAGTATTCGGCAGAAACTGATAACGAATTATTTCAATCGTTTGTCAATAAACTGCTTAAGGCTATATAAGCAAATGCTCCAGCCGCCGTCATGAGCGACGATTCGTCAATCAGAAACGAATCGGAATGTAAGGCTCCCGGCTTTTGTCCAATTCCGGCAACGCCGAATCGATAATAGCAACAAGGATAAAGCTGCGAAAAAAAACCGAAATCATCAGCGGTCATTCTTTTTGGGAACTCTTTGACACAAGCTTCTCCCAAATATTCAACTACTTTAGTCCTCACCTCTCGATTCACAACCTCATCATTTACCACACAAGGATAGCCATCGGGCAGGACGGTTTCAGAAATGCATCCGTAAGCATCAGCCACGGACTTGGCAATGCGCGGAATGGCTTTGAGCATTCGCTGACGTTCATCTTCATCCATGCATCGAAGGGATCCCTCAAGCGTAACCTCACTTGGAATAACATTTGTCGCACCATTGGCTATAAATTTGCCAAATGACAATACCATCGGATTGAAAGGATTACGTAAGCGACTGACTACTTGCTGCATGGCAACTATAATATTCGAAGCCGCAAGCACCGTATCATTCAGCTCGTGAGGCAAAGCCCCATGCCCACCCTGTCCTTTGACGGTGATATGCACTTCGTCGGCAGAGGCCATAATCGTGCCCGACTGAAATCCAACGGTACCTGCCGGTAAATCGATATAGGCATGTTGTTTGACAATGAACTCGGGATGAAAATCACGAAAAACTCCATCTTTGAGCATCAAATCAGCGCCCCCCGGAGATTGTTCTTCTCCGGGTTGAAAAACAAAAAGCACATTTCCTGAAAATTCATTTCG
>JARKPE010000026.1 GCA_029975415.1 Dysgonamonadaceae bacterium
CACTTTTAACTTTTTATTATCGTCGCAACAATTCTTTTTTCAAGAATTGAGCCGTATAACTGTTTTGATCGGATGCAATTTGTTCGGGAGTGCCGGTTGCCATGATTTGTCCGCCTGCTGCTCCTCCCTCAGGGCCCAAATCGATGATATAGTCGGCACATTTGATGATGTCGAGATTATGTTCGATAACGATAATGGTATTTCCCTTATCTACCAATTTGTTGAGTACGCCGAGTAATACGCGAATATCTTCGAAGTGAAGACCGGTTGTGGGTTCGTCAAGCACATAAAGCGTATTGCCCGTATCGATACGTGCCAATTCGGTGGCAAGCTTCACGCGCTGGCTTTCGCCACCCGAAAGGGTAGTTGACGACTGCCCGAGTTTGATGTATCCCAAGCCAACTTCTTGCAACACTTCAATTTTTCGAAGAATAGCAGGAACATTTTCGAAAAACTCGACCGCTTCGTTGATGGTCATATCCAGCACGTCGGCTATCGATTTTCCTTTAAAACGAACTTCGAGTGTTTCCCGATTGTATCGTTTGCCGTGACAGGTTTCGCACGGAACCATCACATCGGGCAAAAAATTCATTTCGATCGTCTTGTAGCCATTGCCGCCGCAGGTTTCGCAACGACCGCCTTTCACGTTAAACGAAAAACGGCCGGGTTTGTAGCCTCGAACCTTGGCTTCGGGCATATCGGCAAAAAGCGCTCTGATATCGCCGAAAACTCCCGTATAAGTTGCAGGATTGGATCGGGGTGTGCGCCCTATTGGCGACTGATCGACACTCACAATCTTGTCGATGTTGTCTGTGCCATGAATGGCTTTGTAGGGCATCGGATCTTTGAGCGAACGATAGAATTTCTGACTCAGAATGGGTTGAAGCGTTTCGTTGATCAATGTCGATTTTCCGCTTCCAGAAACACCGGTAATGCAGATGAGCGTGCTCAGCGGAAAAGTAACGGTGATGTTTTTCAGGTTGTTGCCCGTTGCCCCCTCAATCACCAACGTCTTGCCATTTCCTTTTCTGCGTTTTTGAGGTATGGAGATTTCCAATTTTCCGTTCAGATAATTGGATGTGAGCGTGTTTTTTTTCAACATTTCTTCGGGTGTCCCTTCAAACACCACTTCACCGCCTTTGCGACCGGCAAAAGGCCCCATGTCCACGATGTAATCGGAAGCGAGCATCATGTCCTTGTCGTGTTCCACCACGATGACAGAATTGCCCGAATCGCGCAGTTTGACAAGCGAATCGATCAATCGATGATTATCGCGTTGATGAAGCCCGATGCTGGGCTCATCAAGAATATAGAGTACATTTACGAGTTGTGAACCTATTTGTGTAGCCAACCGGATGCGTTGACTTTCGCCTCCCGATAACGAAGCAGAGGCACGCGAAAGCGACAGATACCCCAATCCCACATCGAGAAGAAACTGCAATCGCGAGAGAATTTCTTTTTTAATTTCTTCGGCAATGGCACGTTGTTTTTCCGAAATGTGATTGTCCAGGTCGTTCATCCATTCATAAAGCCCTCGTATATCCATCTCGCAAAGCTCGGCAATGTTTTTTTCGTTTATTTTGAAGTGCAATGCTTCTTTGTTGAGCCTTTGACCATGACATTCGGGACACACGGAAGTGGTGATGAACTGATCAGCCCATTTTTGAGCCGTAGCCGACGCTTCGTCGTCCTGTTGCATTTCGATATATTTGGCAACGCCTTCGTAGGAAACCATGTAATTGGAATTGCCAAGCGATTCGTTGCGAATCTTGAGGCGTTCGTTTGATCCGTACATGATTTCGTCCATCGCTTCCTGCGGAATATCTTTGATGGGCGTTTTGAGTGTAACGCCATATTTTTCGCAAATAGCTGCAATCTGCCAAAACAGCAGGTTGCTGCGTTCTTTGCCTAATGGAGCAATTCCTCCCGCGGCAATACTCAATTCGGGTTTAGGAACGATTTTCCCCATGTCGATCTGATCGACAGTGCCGATGCCTTTGCATCGGGGGCATGCACCTTGCGGCGAGTTGAACGAAAAATTGTGTGGTGCCGGTTCACTGTACGAAATTCCGGTGGTCGGGCACATCAAGCTCTTGCTGTAATGACGAATTTCGCCCGTCTCGACATCCTGAATCAGAATCAAGCCCGATCCGTGCTTCATCGCTGTTCGTATGCTGGCCTTTAGTTTTTCTTCAAATTTATTGGAGACGGCAAGTTTATCGATCAAAATTTCGATGTCGTGATTTTTGTAGCGATCGACACGCATGCCCGGAAGAATTTCTTTGATTTCGCCATCCACCCTTACGTTCAGAAAACCGCGCTTGCGGATCTGTTCGAAAAGTTCCTTATAATGGCCCTTGCGATTGCGTACTACAGGCGCAAGAATGTATATTTTTCGTCCGATATATTTTTCGAGAATGAGCGCAAGCAATTGCTCTTCGGTATATTTCACCATTTTTTCGCCGGTAATATACGAAAAAGCTTCGCCCGCGCGGGCAAAGAGTAATCGGAGAAAATCGTAGATTTCTGTTGTGGTTCCCACTGTGGAACGGGGATTTTTGTTGGTGGTCTTCTGCTCGATGGAGATAACCGGGCTCAATCCGGTGATTTTATCCACATCGGGACGCTCCATCTTTCCCAAAAATCCACGTGCGTAGGACGAAAAAGTTTCGATATAACGTCGCTGTCCTTCGGCAAAAATTGTGTCGAAAGCTAATGATGATTTGCCACTTCCGCTCAATCCGGTAATTACCGTGAGCGAATCGCGGGGAATTGTTACGTCGATATTTTTCAAATTGTGTACGCGCGCACCGTACACCTGTATGTTGTCTGTTTCGGAATTCATAGCCTATTAAAACGATTGATCAAAGCAAAAGTTCAATTGAGTTGATTTTCAAAGTTGCAAGTGTCTAAACTTCGTTTCAGGGCGTGACCCATCGCTTGTCGTGTACTTTGAATTTTTCACCGCTTTTATAATACAGGCTTTCCTTTTTGGGAATAAGAATCGAATAGGTCTTGCCGGCTTTATTGGTTAGTTTGTCGCTACGCAACCACGAATTAAAATCTTTTAACTGGGCGTAAGTCAATCCGTTTTGCTTTGCAAAATCGGCCAGGTTTGGAATGGAGGATGAAATATTTATCCGGTCGCATTCGATAGGTTTGTAGAGTTGATCGGCACGCAAAACGAATCCGTACCGGCGGGGATTTTCGAAAATTTGCTTGATGGCAAGCATTCTGAAATAATAGCGCTGGGTTTCTTCTACGAGCCACAAGTCGAGAGCATTGCCGGCAAGTTGTTTCGATAATTCGTTTGTAATGCGCGCCTGTCCTCCGTTGTAGGACATGGCCGCTGCACTCCACGATCCGTATTTGGCAAAAGCCTCTTTCAGATAACGGCAGGCAGCAACAGTCGATTTTTCTATATGAAACCGTTCATCCACTTCGGCCGAAACTTCCAATCCATATCGGGGTGCCGTACTTGCCATGAACTGCCACAATCCAGCGGCACTAGCCGGCGAAACGGCTCTTGCGTCGAGACTGCTTTCGATAACCGCCAAATATTTGATGTCATCCGGAACACCTTGTTGTTTGAGGATGGGTTCGATAAGGGGAAAGATTCGATTTGCCCGTTTCAACAAGAGCAAAGTGGTGGAATGGAAATAAGTGAATGAGTTTATTTCCCTGTCCATACGCTCACGCAGATCGTAACGATCGAACCGAATGGGTTCTCCCGCAAAAATCATTCGATCGGGTATGTCCACCGACGCTGTCATCGAAAGCACCAAAGGTCTCTCCGATTCGGTTTGCTCTATATTGCTTGCAGAGATGAATAAAAAAAGAATAATGCCTGCGGATATTGCCAGCAAAGACACAACAATCAAAGTATAAGGCTTTTTCATTTTTTTGCTTTTCGAAATTGAAAAATCAAATATACGAACAATTTCGGAATTTTTGAAATCACCATTCTTATCGGTTATCAAACTATTACGGATTTCAGATCGTTGTGAAATAGCGATTGCTTGTTTTGTCACCATATCATTTTAAATTCACTAACCTGCATGTCGATTGAAAATTATCATGTAAATTTGTCTTACATAATATCCAAAAATACATTTAGATGAAATCAGAATCCTCACGATTAGCTCTCACTGCTCACGATATCCGTCATTTCCAATTTCGTGACACTCCCTTTGTTCAACTCATGAACAAGCGCATCTATAATGTGTTGATGATTGCTTCGAAATATGATATGTTTATTCTCGAAGACGATGGACGTGTTGATGAACAGATATTTAACGAATATACTTCCTTGAATTTACGTTACCCGCCTCGTTTTACACAGGTGAGCAATGGCGACGATGCGATGAAGGAGCTCAAAACCAATCGTTATGAGTTGATCATCTGCATGCCGAATATGGATAATAGTGAAGTATTTGAAATGTCAAAAAGAATAAAAGATACATATCCCGAAATTCCTATCGTTATACTTACTCCCTTTTCGAAAGAAGTAACCAAAATACTCGAAAAAGAAGATCTTAGTGGCATCGATTACGTATTTAGCTGGTTGGGCGATACCGATCTGCTTTTGGCTATCATCAAACTGATAGAAGATCGGATGAATGTGGAGCATGATGTGAAAACGGTGGGTGTGCAAACCATCATGGTAGTGGAAGATTCGGTGCGGTTTTATTCGTCGATGTTGCCGATGTTATACAAATTTGTTTTGTACGAATCGAAAGAATTTTCGAAAGAAGCACTCAATGATCATTTGCGAATGCTCAGAATGCGGGGGAGACCAAAAATTTTGCTCGCTCGAAACTACGAAGAAGCAATTGAATTGTATTCGAAGTATGGTGATAATATGTTGGGTGTTATCAGCGATATGAGTTTCAATCGCGAAGGAACGAAAGACAAGTTGGCCGGGAAAAAACTGGGTGAATGGATTCGCTCTCAGGATAAATATATTCCCTTGATTTTTACTTCCTCCGAAACCTCCAACCGACAATATGCCGACGAAATGAAAGCTTCGTTTATCGATAAGAATTCGAAAACTTTTCCACAGGATCTTCGCAAGACGGTAAAGGATAATTTGGGGTTCGGCGATTTTATCATTATTGATCCTGCTACCAAACAGGAAATTTTCCGTATCAAAAATCTGAAGGAGCTTCAAACCAATATCCGACAAATACCCGAAGACTCTCTTTATTACCATCTCGCGCACAATCATTTTTCGCGTTTTTTCTATTCGCGGGCCATGTTCCCAGTGGCCGAAATGCTCAAAAAAATAGATGTATCGGAATACGTCAATATGAACGATGCCCGCGAACTGATTTATACGGCTATCGTTCAATATCGCCGGATGAAAAATACGGGAGTGGTGGCCGTTTTCGAAAAAGATCGGTTTGACCAGTATTCGAATTATGCACGCATCGGAGAAGGTTCGTTGGGAGGCAAAGGACGGGGGCTGGCTTTTATGGGGCAAATGGTGAAAATGCACGAGGAGTTTAATGTGTATGAGAATTTTCCGGTTTATATTCCGCGAACCGTGGTGCTGTGTACCGATATTTTCGACGAATTTATGGACGCAAATAATCTTTACGAAATTGCACTTTCGGATCGTTCGGATGAAGACATTCTGAAGCACTTTTTAGCAGGGAAACTACCCAAAAGATTGGTTAGCGATTTTCTGGTTTTTTTTGACGCTATCAACGGCCCGATCGCGATTCGATCATCGAGTATGCTCGAAGATTCGAGATATCAGCCTTTTGCGGGAATTTATTCCACCTACATGATCCCCAACACCGACGATAAACTCGAAATGGTGCACATGCTGAGTGATGCCATCAAAGGTGTTTATGCTTCCGTTTTCTACAAAGACAGCAAAGCCTACATGGCGGCTACGCAAAATCTGATAGATCAGGAAAAAATGGCAATTGTGCTACAGGAAGTTGTTGGATCGAAGTACGGTTCGCATTTTTATCCTACAATTTCCGGAGTGGGACGTTCCATTAATTATTATCCCATCGGGAACGAAAAAACAGAGGACGGCATCGTGACCATTGCACTCGGACTGGGAAAATATGTTGTGGATGGAAATATCGGTTTGAGGTTTTCGCCACTTCACCCATCAAATATTTTGCAGATGAGTACCCTTGATTTGGCATTGAAAGACACGCAAACACGATTTTTTGCACTCGATCTGAATGCAACAAATAATAATTTTTCCATCGACGATGGTTTCAATCTTCTCAAATTGAGTTTAAAAGAAGCCGAGTCGGACGGAACGTTGCGTTATGTTTCTTCGACTTACGATCCTGTGGATCAGATTATCCGCGATGGATATTATCCGGGAGGCAGAAAAATCATTTCGTTTGCAAATATCTTGCAGCACAACATGTTCCCTCTTGCTGAAATTCTCGATAAAGTACTGAAAACGGGACAGGAAGAAATGGGAAGACCGGTTGAAATTGAGTTTGCCGCAAACATAAAGAATCAAAACGAAGGTGAGTTTTATCTGCTGCAAATCCGACCGATTGTGGATAATCGTGAAGTTGTTTCCGACGACTTGTCGCGAATCGATCCGGCTGATACCATACTTTATTCTGACAATGCATTGGGAAATGGCGTGTTTACCGATGTGCACGATATTATTTACATTAAAACACCTTCGTTTAGTGCTGCCAACAATTCGTTGATAGCACGTCAGATAGAGGAGCTAAACAAAACCTTTTTGGAAAAAGATCAAAATTACGTTTTGGTCGGGCCTGGTAGATGGGGCTCTTCCGATCCGTGGCTTGGAATTCCTGTGAAATGGCCTCACATAAGCCAGGCCAGAGTGATCGTAGAATGCGGTTTGGAGCACTATCGTATCGAACCCAGTCAGGGGACACATTTTTTCCAAAATCTGACTTCGTTCGGTGTTGGATATTTCACTGTCAATCCTTATCTGCAGAACGATGGTTTTTTCGATGAAACATTTCTTGAAAAGTTTTCGGCTGCGCACGAAACCGAATTTATCCGTCATGTCCATTTCGACAAGCCGATTGTGATAAAAATCAGTGGAAAGAAAAAAATAGGAGTGGTCATGAAGCCGGAATAAGGGAACCATTTTTGATCTTTTTGAAGATTTCAGCCTGCTTTTTTGATTTTTATACCTCATTCTCGATGTTTCGGTACCTGATCTCGACATTAGCAACGCCATCAAATCATACTTCTATTCGTTTCTTCTATTCATATCATATAAAAATGGGTGAAAAGTACTTTTCCACCCATTTTTATCAAGAAATAGATCGCTATAGACCGTAATTTATGCTTCGTCCCATTGCTTGCGGAGCAATTGGAGTGCTGCCGGAACCACCAAGTTACGATCGCCCTGACAACCACATTCGAAACTGACAAACTTATCGTAGCCGATCATTTTCAATCCGCGAAAGCCGTTTACATAATTGTCCGCTTCTCCGTCTTCGCCCGGCATACTGCGTCGTTTGCGACTTGCAATATGCACATGTTGCAAATATTCGCCGGCCGAAATAAAAGCGCCCATATCGGAGTTTTCTTCCCATGTCATGTGCCAAAAGTCGCCCATGCAGCGCACACCCGGATTGTTGATATCTCTACAAATGGAAGCAGCATCGCCTACCTGGCGAAGATAAAATGCCTCCTTTCGGTTAAGGGGTTCGAAAATAACGGTCGTTCCATGTTGATGGGCAAAATTGCCCATTTCGTTGAACTGTTCGCATAAAAAGTCCCTCGTTTCCTGTGTATGAGGCATAACCGGAACTTGATTGTTGAACGCCGGAACAATGATGACACCTGTTGACTCCAATTCGCCGGCAGCAGTGATGATTTCTTCCATCGTGTCGCGACACAGCTTTCGAATGGCTGGATCGGTAGAGAGTATAAATCCGTCGAATCCGGCGCAGATAGCACTCACTTTGATATTGCGACCTTTCAATGCCGCCTGAATTTCTTTGACTCGATTCTTCAAACCACGTCCTCCGGGTTCAAATCCGACCACACCGTGCTTTTCCATGAAATCGAATTTTTCGTTCAGATTTTGGCCGGGAGGAGTACCTTCCTGAAAAGACAGATTCAGTTTGGCTTTTGTGGAAGATTTATCCTTTTTGGCCACTGTTGCGGCTTCGATATGCGAAAGGCCTCCTGCGGACAAGAGAGCAGTTCCGACAAGTGAAGTCTTAATGAATTTTCTTCTATCTAATGTCATTTTTGATAAATTAATTCTCTATGTAACAGTTATTTCTTTTCAAGAGGTTTTCCCGGAACAGGAACCGTAAATCCCGACATATCCATTTTTCCCATATTCAAATCCTTCGGTGTGTAATCGAGTTGTGCGGAGGTAAGTGTTTCCCATCTCGTTTCTTGGCCTGTGTAGGCGGATTCGCGTCCCATTAAGGCTGCCATATTTGCGACAGCCGTTTCAGAGGCTTGTTCGATGGGTTTCCCCGAGCGAATGCAATTGATCAAATTGACGTGTTCCAATGTGTATGGATCTGTTTGTTTGTATTTGGCTTTTTCGGCTTCTTCATCATACCTCCAAACCACATTTCCTGCCAAATCTTTGATAACATGGCCTTCGGCACTCGACCAGGAGCCTTTCGTGCCCTGAATAAATTCGCTCACATTATTGGCACATCCGTCAATCTGACGACACATACTATGCATGTGGATGCCGTTTTCCATGACGAAATCGATGCTGAAGTTGTCAAATTGATCTCCTGTTACGCGGCGGTGGCGCGAACCGAAACCAACGGCACTCACCGGTTTCAGGCCGCTAAACCATGTGAACACATCGATGTTGTGAACATGTTGCTCAACGATATGATCGCCCGAAAGCCATTTCCAATTCACCCAGTCGCGTATCATGTATTCGAAATCGCTCCATCCGGGTTGGCGATCGCGATACCACAACATGCTTTGATTCCAATAAACAACGCCTCCGGTGATTTCGCCAATAGCTCCATTCATAATCTTTTGGTAAGATTCTACATAACTGCGTTGATGATGACGTTGTGTACCGGTTATCACCGTAAGATTTTTGGCTTGAGCCTGTTTGGCTGTTGCCATTACGGTTCGATAACCTACTGCATCAACAAACAGTGGTTTTTCGAGGAAACAGTTTTTCCCTTTTGCTACTGCATACTTAAAGTGTTCTGCACGGAAAAACGGTGGTGTACAATCGATCAGGATATCTATTCCACTGTCGATAACCTGTTTGTAGGCATCCAAACCCACAAAACGTTTATCGGATGGAATATCGATGTTTTTTTCTTTTTTCAACTTGTCGGCCAATTCATCCACTTTGTCTTGAAATACATCTCCTAATGCAATAATAGTAACTCCATTGGCGGCGTTCAAAAAATTAAAGGCAGCGCCCGAACCACGGCCGCCGCAACCAACCACTCCGGCTTTCAACTCTTTTCCGTCGTTTGCCATATCAACCAAATTGGGGATATAGTAGCTTCCGGGTTCTTTCAAAGGTACATTGGCTCCTTTTTTCCCTGTTTCGCCTCCACTGCAGGAAGTGAGAAAACTTGTAGTTCCCGTACCAATCATACCTACAGTCCCCGCAACTGCAGATGTTTTCAGAAATGTTCTTCTGGTTAAGTTATGTTCCTTTTTCATAAGAATTAAATTGTAAAAATATTGAAATTATTTTATCTATTATTCCAAAATTGATGGATCAGGTTCGCAAACGACTCTAAATCCGATGCCTTTGATGTCGGAATACCACCAGATGCTTTTAGGTTGTTGCGGATCGGTTTTAAGCCATGCTTCATGTTTTGTGTAGTCTCTCGAGGCACATCTCACATCGGCAGCATCCGAAGTATAATTTCCTCCGCGCACGACCCATTCATCACCCTGCGTAACGAGCGGATTTGTAGCTCCGGCCAACTTACCATAGGCTTCCGGATCGTATTTGTCGGCACAATATTCCATCACGTTGCCGAGCATGTTTTTCAATCCGAATGGATTCGGTAATACGGCAGAGGGTGGTTGCGTGCGATTGTTGCTGTTTTTTGCATAAATGACGTACGAACTGATACTGTCGGTTTTGGGCTTGAAGATATTTTTCAAGAAACCATGATCGGAAAATTGTTTTGGATTGCCACTAAAGAAATAGGGCGATTGTGTTCCGCCACGGGCTGCATATTCCCATTCTGCTTCGGTTGGCAATCGATATTTTTTCCCGGTTTTTTTCGATAACCATTGGCAAAACACTTCAGCAGCATAATGTGTCATCGTGATGGCCGGTCTGTCACCAGATCCCCATCCCTGGTCAGGAAATCCGAAAGGTGGTGTCGGTCCTGAAATAGCATCTACATCGAGTGTTTTCAGATTATTTTCGTAAACCACTTCGGGAGGTGTGCGTCCTTCGCTCATCGTTTCGGTGTAAAAAGCCCAATATTCGTCCCATGTTGTCTCTACTTCGGCCATAAAGAAAGGACTGAGTGTCACTTCGTGTACAGGTGATTCGTCGGGTTTGTGAAACGGTTCTTTTTCGGGACTTCCCATGTTGAACTTTCCTCCCCTGATAGCGATCATTTTGAAAGAAACGGCTGTTCCGGGTATCTGCTCGGTGAAATTTTCGAATTTGCTTACAGTTGCTGGCTCTTTATAGAATTTACTTGTATCCACAACCACATTTGCGGCTGAAGGTATTCCTGTCATTTTTCCATGAACATAATTCGGGTTATAGTGTCCGACATCCAAGTGACAACTGATACATTGCAAGTCCAGTTTTTTCTGATTTTCCTCGTAATATAGATGGGCCGTCACGCCATCGTCAGTAATCCCTTCGGGAAAAAGGTTTTGATGACATTTCACGCATGATTCGTTCGGAATATATTTGACGGCATATTCCAACTCCGATTTTCTGTCCCAGTCAAAATCGGCACTATCTTTGGTGAGATATCCCCAAACATCGCGCAATCCAAGTGCTGCTTTAGCCGTGTAATGTTTCCAAGTATTTTCCTTGGGTGGTAAATGACAATCCACGCAATTGGTCATAACTCCGCTTCTGTTGTTGACATGAGTGGAGAGTTTCCATGAATCTGTAGCATGCGGATGAACATGACATATCATGCACGATTCGTTTGTAGAAAAGTAAACCGAAGTTTGATAAAGTGATGCTATAACTACAACACCTACTAAAAAACCTATTAGAATGTAAAAACCTTTTCGTTGATGAAGTTTTTTTTGGGTCTTATTTTTTTTGTCAAAATTTTCCGATAATGCCATTTCCTTGATATAACAAAAGATGTGAAGGCCAAAACTTGTTTACATTTTGAAATTGCCTGTAAAAATAGTCATTTTTATAATGATCCTGAGAAATTATGAGATAAAAATGCAATTATCTCGATGTATTCTTCCGACAGGATTAAACTTGAGGCAATTTCCACGGGTCTCTGTATGAAGGTGCTAAATAACCATTAGCTTCTTCATCATTGATAAATTTTATCTCCTTTGCATCCCAATATAGTCTTCGTCCACATTTTAGGGCTATGTTCCCCAAGTGACATACCCGCGCAGTGTTGGCCGCGATTTCTATATTAGCGTTCGGAATTTTAGTTCGATCTTTGATGCATTCGATAAAATTTTTCATGTGATTGTTTAACCCTTGCCCGTCTCCTTTTATTAAATCGATGCGTACCATTTTAGGATCATCCCCACCTTCAGGGATTACTTCCCATCCTGTGCGATCAACTACCAAGGTGCCGTTATTCCCAACAAATCCTACTCCATGAGAGCGACCATAGTAGCCTCCGTCGATGCCCGTTCCGTGATCCCATAACATGGTATAATCGTCGAATTCATAAAGGGTCTGCATTGTATCCGGAGTTTCGGCAGCATCGTCAGGATAGGCAAATTTACCACCCATAGCCATTACCGATTTAGGCGCTTTGGCATTCATCCCAAACAAACCATAGGCCATAATATGCACACCCCAGTCGGTCATTAATCCGCCTGCATAATCCCAATACCAACGGAAGTTAAAATGGTAGCGATTTTGGTTGAAAGGACGTTTTTGTGCCGGGCCCAACCAAAAATCATAATCAACACCTGCCGGAGGATTGCTGTCCGGAACAACCGGGATAGATTTCATCCATCCCTGGTATGACCATGTTCGAACTGTGCGTATTTTCCCCAGTTTTCCCGAATGAACAAAGTCAACGGCATCTTGCCAGTGTTTGTCGCTTCGTTGCCACTGACCGACTTGCACTACACCGTTATAACGATGGGCAGCTCGTTCCATGATATTGATTTCTTCGATATAATTGGCCAAAGGTTTTTCGCAATAGATGTGTTTCCCTTCCTGTAAAGCGTAAATAAAGGGCAAGCAATGCCAATGATCAGGAGTGCCAATAATGATGACGTCTATTCCCGGTTCTTCGAGTAATTTTCTGAAATCTTTAAAACCTTTGGGTTTATGCCCCTGAATTTTTTCGACATCTTTAATGCGTTTATTGAGTACATTTGCGTCCACATCGCAAAGTGCTGCGCATTCGGTATCGGGTTGGTTTAGGAAAGCCTGAAGATCGGAGAATCCCATCCCATTCACGCCAATAACTCCGCACACCAATTTGTCATTGGTTCGATAGTGCGAGTTCATCGCGCGAGGCATAGAGGACGCCCATCCCAGTCCTGCCGTGGCTAGTGCCGAGTGTTTGATAAAAGATCTTCTGTCCATTATTTGCTGAATTTTTGTGGTTAATTTTACTCTTCGCGCTTTTTCATGGCCTTATCGAAGGCCACATTTGATGGTTCGAAGTCAACTTTTTTTACGAAGCGACAAGATTCGATAGCACCTGCTTCACGGTCCATTCCACTGTCTTCCCATTCCACCGATAGGGGACCATTATAACCGATATCATTAAGTGCACGAATGATATTCTCGAAATTAATTTTTCCATGTCCTAAACTTCGGAAATTCCAATATCGACGATTATCTCCAAAACCGGCATGGCCACCATAAACGCCGATTCCCATCGGAACGTCGCTCCAATAAACATCTTTCATGTGAACGTGAAAAATACGGTCGGGAAATTCGTAGATGAATCGCACATAATCCACATGCTGATATCCGAGATGACTGGGATCATAATTGAAGCCGAAAGCCGGGTGATTCTTCACGGCTTGGAGAGCAAGATGAGCGGTATGGATATCAAAGGCGATTTCTGTGGGGTGAACTTCGAGTGCAAATTTTACGCCCATTTTTTGAAATTCGTCAAGTATAGGAATCCATTGCTTGGCAAATTCTTTATATCCTTTTTCGATCATACCGTCGGGTATAGCAGGAAATGAATATAGCATATGCCAGATAGGGCTTCCGGTAAAACCCACTACTGTATCTATCCCAAGCATTTTGGCCGCTTTGGCAGTTCTGATAATTTCCTCTGCTGCGCGTTGTCGAATCCCTTCGGGATTTCCATCGTCCCAGATATAATCGGGTAAAATTCCTTTGTGACGTTCGTCGATGATTGCATCGCTCACACATTGTCCAACCAGATGGGTGGATATGGTATATAGTTCGAGCCCATGTTTCTTCAAGAGTGCTTTTTTCTCATCACAATAAGCCTGGTTTGCTTTATCGATTTCCATGTGATCGCCCCATGTGCAGAGTTCGAGTCCCTCATACCCGAATGATTTTGCTTTCTCGCACATTTTTTCGATGGGCAGATCTGCCCATTGTCCGGTATATAATGTGACTGGTCTTGACATATCGGTTGATAATTTAAAAATTTTGTGTTTGATATTTTCTTTGATGAATATTTTTGAGCAGGAAGACGTTAAAACGGAGAATTAGGAAATTTTACCCATTTGGTTGTGTCATCATAGCCTGCTTTTACCATGGTTTCGATAAATTGCATTCCCCGTACACCATCTTCCACTCCTGGAAAATCAAGCATTTCGGGAGTCGGTTCCTTTCCGTCCATTTTAGCCATAACTGTTAAAGCAAAATTTCGGTAGATATTGGCAAAAGCTTCGATGTAACCTTCCGGATGACCTCCGGGTGTCCGGCTGTTATGGATGGCTACGGAACTATTCATGCTGGTGCCAACGCGCAACACCTGTAAGGGTTTGTCGATCCATTTTACGATAAGGGAATTTGGATCGTGCTGCAACCATTCGAGACCTCCTTTTTCTCCATAAACTCGTATCTTGAGAGCGTTTTCCTCTCCGGCGGCTACTTGGCTTGCCATTAAAACGCCGGTAGCCCCGTTATCGAAACGTAAGAGAGCTGCACCGTCGTCATCGAGCTGTCTGTTGGGTACAAAAATAGAAAGTTCGGCGCATACCTCGGTCACTTTCAATCCGGTGATATATTCAGCCAAATGATGTGCGTGTGTACCTATATCTCCCATACACCCGGCTTTCCCGGATCGTTTGGGATCGGTACGCCACGATGCCTGGATATTGCCTTGATTTTCAACATCACTCGCAAGCCAACCTTGTGGATATTCTACATACACCTTGCGAATTTTTCCCAGCTCGCCATTCGTTACCATTTGTTTGGCATGTTTTACTGCAGGATAACCAGTATATGTATGAGTAAGCGCTAAAATAAGTCCGGTTTCCTCCACTTTATCTTTTAGTTTTATGGCTTCCTCCAGCGTAAATGTGATCGGCTTATCGATTACTACGTGAAATCCGTTTTCCAGCGCCAGCATAGCCGGTTCAAAATGCACCGAATTAGGTGTAACTATTGAGACGAAATCCATTCTTTCATTTTCTGGAAGTTGTGCCTCCTTTTCGATCATTTCCTGATAAGTTCCGTAAACTCTGTTATCCTGCAGATGACAAAGTTTTCCTGATTCTTTGGAAATGGAGGGGTTGGAGCTGAAACAGCCGCATACCAGTTCAATATGATTGTCCATTAAAGCCGCATGGCGATGAATAGCTCCTATAAATGCCTTAATTCCCCCGCCAATCATTCCCATTCTGAGTTTTCTGTATGTTGTCATATTTAAAAGAATAAATACAGACAGCAAATTTGATTGCTGTCTGTGTGTGAATAAATAACCTTAATCCATTCCAGGATTTTGGACTAACCCTGCATTTCGTTTAATCTCATCGCGAGTGATTGGGGCAAAATACATTTTGTTGTCCCATTTTCTGTTTTCACGGAAAGACAAATCTTTCACATAGTAGTGATAATCCCAGATAGATTCATCATGAATGTAAGGTCGCATAGCAGTTTTTCCGGGTTTTAATCGGGCAAAAATAGTCATACCCGTCAAGGTTTTATTTCCCGTTTGTGGAGCAATCATCCAACGTCGTACATCAAAATAACGGAAGTCTTCAAAAGATAATTCTGAGCGCCGTTCGTGTCTCAAAAATTCCCTCAAATTTTCTTGATTAACTGCTTTTCCTCTAACTGCTAAGGTTGTTCGAGTATCGGGACGACCTATGCGTTGACGCAAGGGGTCGAGATAATCATCAATTGCGTCATCGAGTTCCTCCAATTCTATAGCTGCTTCGGCTGCAATGAGATACATCTCAGCCAAACGAATGTATGGCCATGGTACAACTTGTGGAAAATTTTGTCCATCAACCGAAGTGTCGATCAGTTTCTTTTCGTAATAGCTTGTCCATGAACCATTCCAATCTTCGATAGGCCCTTGTCGAGTATCAATCCCGTAGATACCTTTGAATTCCACTTTCGATCCATCCGGCAAGTTTACGGTTACATTTGATCCATCGGTTAATTCATAGGTTCCACATTGTAAATTACCCAGTGGGGTAGGGTCAAGAGGGTAGGCATCTGCGGGCCGCACACGCCCCCAAACCGCTCCGTCATATCCAACATTGGCATAAAAACGTGGTTCTCTACCATTATATGGATTTCCGACTTGGTGTTGTCCAACTTGCGTTAAAGCATCACTTAGAGAGCCGTCTTCCATTTCGAAATGCATTACAAAATCTTGTGTGGGGGTTGTTCCAGACCAGTTGTGATAGCCATTGGGCCCGTGCTGAATAGGTAATTGGTTTGTTACGTCCTTAGAATTAAACTGTTTTGTAAATATCATTTCCTTATTATTTGAAATAGCAATTTGATGATACTTATCGGCTATTTCGGCTATTGTTGGAGCGTTACAATCAATCAATTCATATCTGCCACTTTTGATTACTTCTTTAGCTGCGTCTAATGCATTGCGATAAAGAACTTTTCTGTCTCCTTTAAATTGATTCACGTCCAGAGTGTTTACACTTCTGTCGGCGTATAACGGACTGGCAATCTGCAGGTACATTCGTGCTTTTAAAGCAATAGCAGCCCATTTTGTAGCTCTGCCGAGATTAGCATCACTTACTTTATCGTAAAGTAAAGGAATAGCAGTATCCAGATCTGCGATAATGAATTTTAAACAATCTTCAACATTACTGCGGGGGATACTAATATTAACCGCATCATTCAATCCGTAAGTTTTATCGATAATAGGCACGCCTCCGAATCCTTGCACAAGTCTTGAATATAACCAAGCCCGTAAAAAAAGGACTTCACCTTTCATGTAAGCAATATCATAGCCTGCCAAAGGAGGAACTTTATCGATGTTTTCGAGAACGAGATTGGCATAATATATTCCTTGGTAACTGTTTTTCCAATGAAAAGGATTGTTCCAGTCATTATACCATTGAATATCACTTCCTGAAACGTTTGCCTCATTTACGGCTATTTGCCCGTAATTGTGTGTAAAGTACGCATCGTCTGTCAATCCGGTAGTATTATGTTCGCGAGCACCATCTCTGACGTAATTATAGATTGTATTGATTAGTGCTTGTGTGAGGCCTGCATCATTAAATACATCAGATTCGGCATATTCTGTCGCCGGATTGTAATCCATGAAATCGGAACATGAGGACAATATTATTGATACTGTGAGCGAAAGTACCATAAATAAATATCTAAGTTTTGTTTTCATACTTTCGATTTTTTAAAAAGTTGCAGAAATTCCAAAATTAAAATAACGACGTTGTGGATATACATCTAAACTGGCGGCATTGGCTTCGGGATCGAAAACTTTTAGTTTGTCAATAGTGAAAATATTGCTTCCGTTTGTATATATCCGAATGTTTTGGATGCCGGCTTTAATAAGCTGTTCGTTGGCAACGTTGAATCCAATTTCCATATTCTTCAAGCGGATATAGTCCCCAGAACGCAGAAAATAGGTGTTTCGGTTGGAAATCCAGTATTGGTTTTCGCGTTCATAAGTCCTCGGCCCATTGGCGTTAGGATTATCCGGGGTCCATCGTTTGTCATAATAGTCTTTCAGGAAATTTCCAACCGTACCTGACCATGTTTGAACATATATTTCAGCTCCTAATGCAGATTGAAATAATGCCATCAGATCCCAGTTTTTGTATTTAAACCCAATATTCAATCCACCAACAAACCACGGCTCGGGCGTTTTGTCGAGTCGGACACGATCTTCGGCATTGATCACTCCATCAGGGTTTACATCCTTAAATCGGATATCACCCGGCACGGCTCCCGGCCAATGCGGATATTCATCAATTTCGGCCTGATTGTGAAAAATTCCGTCTGCTATATAGTACAACGGAGCTCCAACAGGTTTTCCTGTGGATTTTTGGTAGTCGGGTATTCCCGGCGTTTCATCCCAAAATAAAATTTTGTTCCGTGCATAAGTCATATTCAGAGATAAATCATACTGAAAATCTTTTCCGATGTTATCTGTCCAGCTTATTAGAGATTCAATTCCCTTATTTTCCATTTTTCCCAGATTTTCTCTCGGAAGCGTTATGCCAATGACTTCAGGCAACGATGCGTTTCGACTGATAAGCATGTCTGTGCGACGGTGATAGAAAATATCGGTTTCCCAATTGAGCCTGTTTTTGAGGAATTTAAAATCAAGTCCAAGATTATAGGTTGTACCCCTTTCCCATGTAATGTTGGGATTGGGAGTTCTGCTCGGATAAATTCCTTTTACCTGGCCCGTGCCAAAGACCGGACCTCCGGTAAGTCCAAATGTATTGAGATATTGAATTGAACGATCATAGTTTCCATTAGCGTCAAGCAACGCGTCATTTCCGGTTTGGGCTACAGATGCTCTCAGTTTGAAATAGTCGATGAATGAGATATTATTTTTCCAGAAATTTTCTTCAGACGCACGCCAAGCGGCAGATATTCCCGGAAAGAAACCATATCTTTGATCTTTGGGAAATCTGTATGATCCATCGTATCGCCATACAAATTCGAACAAATATCTTTCAAGATAATTGTAGTTTACACGCCCGAAATAATTTAGCCTGTTTTCCTTCCATGAGTTGCCCGCGTTGTTCATATCGGTAGTACTTCCTGCATCGAGCTCTGTAACCTTATCGGAAATAAAATAACGTCGAAATGCCCAAAAATAATCCAATTCCTTGCTTTGTGCTTCGATACCGGCCATAGCGCCAAATGTATGATCACCAAGGATCTTGTCGTAACTGGCAATTGCATTGACTAGCCAATCCGTTTGATCGTCATTTGCTCTTTCCAACCTCGGATCGCTAATCCAACGTTTTGCGGGACTCAATCCTTCACTGCTGCGCGTAATGCCATCCCATGAGTATAATATAACAGGTTTTTGAAATAGCTTTCGTTCCCAGAACCGTTTGTCATAAGCAGCATTTCCTTGCAATTTCAATCCTTCAACCCAGGGTACGGAAGCATTTATGCTCATATTGTTTTGGATATAGTACGTTTTTTGTCGATCGAAACCGGCAGCATCGGTGGAAGTAACAAAAGGATTATCGCCATACTCGATGTCCGGACCGGGTTCTCCAGTCGGCCATATAGCATTGTATATAGGCTTACCTCTTCGAAGAGCCGAAAAGATTGACCCTGCTGATTTGGCCGGATATTGACGATACTCAAGTCGAGATTCGTTACCGAACAAAAAGTTTACATATTTGCTGGTTGTGATGTCTATGTTTGTTCGAATGCCATATTGGTCATATCGGTTTGCAGAATTTTTATATATGCCGTCTTCTCCGTTCGCCGATAAGTTGACAAAATATTTGGTATTGGCGTTTCCTCCGCTCACGCCGATATCTGTTCGATACATGGGCGAAAAATCCTTAATGGCCTTATACCAGTTTGTGTTGGGATATGCCCATGGATCAGAACCGTCTTTGAATTTTTGCAATTCTTCTTCGGTATAAGTACCAGGATTTATTTCGTTCAACATCGTAGCATATTCGAAAGAATTGCACATTTCGGGGAGACGCACCGGCTGAGAATATCCATAACTTCCTTCGAGGCTGACGACGGGACGTCCTTCCTTGCCCCTTTTAGTAGTAATGAGAACAACTCCGTTTGCTGCTCTCGACCCGTAGATTGAAGCTGCAGCATCTTTCAATACCGATATACTTTCAATTTCATTCGGATTTAATCTGTTCAATCCTCCCGAACGATCGGCTACACCGTCAATAACAATAAGAGGGTCCTTACTTCCCAGTGAATTCGTGCCTCGTATACGAAGGGTCGTCCCTCCACTACCGGGCTCGCCTTCTCGAGTGAACCCAATGACGCCTGGCAATCGACCCAGCATTCCATTCGAAAGATTAGTTGTGGGAGAGGCTTTTAATTCTTTTCCGGAAACGCTTGCCACAGATCCGGTTACGGTAATTTTTTTCTGTGTTCCATATCCTACTACGACAAGTTCGTCAAAGGTTTGAGTATCTTCCGCCAGTACGAGATTAATTATCGATTGATTACCTACAGCTACTTCGGCAGTTTTGTACCCAATGTACGAAAATGCTAAAACGGCATCCGCACCAGGTACTTGTAACGTATAAGCCCCATCAATGTCGGTAACAGTTCCGTTGGTAGTTCCTTTCACGATCACATTTACGCCTATGAGTGGTTGCCCTGAGGTATCGGTTACAGTTCCTTTTACCGTTTTTTGGGCGAACAACGACGTAGAAATTAAAATAAAAAAAAGCATCAGAAAAATAGATCGCACACAATTTCGTGCATGAACGTTTTTTTGTTCAATAATTGTAAATTGATTTTTCATGTTTTTACGATATTACAAATTATAATTCTGTTTTGGGTAGTTAATTAGAAGCGAGTTTCCTAAAATTCTACATAGGCATTATTTTTATAGTGAAACAAATCGTGAATTATTTAAACTGAGACAGTATTTAAACTGGACAGTCGTTCTGTTAAGTAAAGTAAAGATCAAACAGAAATAAATACATATTTCTTTTCGAAGTCGAAAAATTATCTAACATTATATATAAGGATCTTAAAAAAACCTGGTTAGTTTGTTTTCTTATGAGTGAATCATGATATGCTTAAATAAGTTACTTCATTTTAAACTTCCGCACAAAGTGTAAAAAATACGCTTGTTTTCGCAAAAGTAATAAGTTTCTATTATTTTTTCAAATTAATTTCAATTTATATTCAGGTCTATAAATTTTTTTTATCTTTTTCTATTCAACAAGTGGGGTTTTCATAATTTTCTGATCCAGATATTGCGAAAACTTACTGGATTTCCGTGATCTTGTAAAACGATGCTCGCCGCACCGTGTTTTTCGACAGCATATTCGGGAATGCCAATATAGAGTGTCGGACCGCGAAGTTTTACATGATTCTGCACCAATACGCCATTATGTATCACAGTGATCATCGGTGGGGTAAAATAAGTTCCATCATCCCTGAACCGGGGTGCTGTATAAATTATGTCATAAATTTGCCATTCGCCGGGTGCTTTACAAACATTAACCAGCGGCGCGTGTTGTTTGTAAATACTTCCCGCCTGACCATTCCTGTAAGTTCGGTTGTTGTAGCTGTCGAGCACCTGAACTTCATAGCGTTCCTGCATGAATATTCCGCTGTTTCCCCGACCTTGGCTTTCGCCTTCAACTTCGGCCGGTGTTCGCCATTCGATATGCAATTGACAATCTTCGAAAAGTTTTTTTGTTTTGATGATTCCTGTGCCTTTGACTATTGTAACGCATCCGTCCGCTACTTTCCATCCGGGCAAACCTCCATCGGCATTTGTCCACTCTTTGGACAGGTCGTTGCCGTCGAATAAGATGATGGCATCCGAAGGAGCATCAGCTGGCGTTTTACCGGGTGTAATTATAGGAACTTCCGGCTCCCAAATTTCGGTCATTTCAGGTCTCATTTCCATAGGCTGTTTTGTTTGTGCGGACACTGTTAAAACAATGGCTAACAACGTGAATGCTAAGATGCTAATTTTTTTCATATGGTAAATATTTTTAAAGTAAGGCGTTCGATAATATATATTAGTGGAGTCTAATTCAATAGTATCTAATAACTTTGTGAATTTATCATGGGTTATAATGTTTTATATCCATTTGTTTGGTATTGCTCGCAAAAGTAATAAATATGCTTTCAAAAGCAAAATAATAATTTGAAAAAGTTAAGAAATATCAGAAATCGCATGAAAAATTATTGACCGACTACCGAGTTTTGCTCAATTATTTTTCTTGCAGTTTCGATAATGGTATCTATTTTTTTCTCGGCATCCGCTTCACTCATCATCACCTCGATATCCGGTTCTACTCCAAATTCGATATGCTGTTTTTCGGCATTAAACATTGGGCTGGCAGAAAAACGCACAGACCAGCCATTTGGAAGTTCTGAAGAAAAAGGCAAGCCGCTTCCTCCACCGGTCTTATCGCCAATCACAGTTACTTGTGGAGCATATTTCATGATGCTCACAAATTCGTTGGTAGCGCTATAACATCCTCTGTTTGTGAGTATTACTACTTGTTTTTGATAGCGAACATAGGGTGAGCTTTCGATATATTTGGGATACAACTCGGAGAAATCGTTGTGACCCGGACCTATTTTGTGTGAAATGTATCCAATCAGCGTACGCTCGTTGAAAAATCGGCCGGCGATACGTTCAACATTGGTCAAACTTCCCCCACCATTGTCTCTCACGTCAATGATCATGCCTTTGCATATAGCCATACGGCTGAGGATTTGTGAAAGAGTTCCTTCACCCACGTCGTTCGAAAAGCTACCATAATAAACATATCCGATATTATCTTCAAGTATTTTATAGATCATCCCTCCGGCGATGGAATAATCGGTACCTAAATATTTTTCCTGAATCTTTGGATCAAAATTGGCAGGGTAATCTTCTTGCCATTTCCAATAGCGTGATATATCGTGCGATGCTATTAGATTTACGTGTCCGTCCTTCAACTCTTCGAGCATCATTCCCAGTAGTTTGAAAAGCGATTCGCTGCTCATGTTTTCCGTTATGCGGGGGCTGTATTTTAAATAGACCGAATCCCAATCTATTTGTTTGTAATCAAAAAAACAATAATTCCGGTCTAAGATATACCATAACGCTTCAAAATTGCCTCGCGGCGAATTTTCGAATGTCATCAATTCGTCTCGGCATCCTGTAAAGCAAAAAAGCACGATCAGACTTATTAATATACCTTTCGATTTCATATCTTATGGCATGAGCAATTGTTGGAAGTCGGTAAACGAATATCGATAATAATTCAAATCGATGTCATCGGTAGCTGCAGCAAGTTTGCCCGTGTGCGAAAACTGCCAGATTACCCATTTATCCTCGGCAATAGTCGGTTCGTGATGCAAATCGCAAATCCATATCGGATTGTTGGGAAATTCCGATTCGATATAAGCGATGTAGCAATCTTTGTTGGTGTAAATAATCGGATGTTTGCCGTAATGTTCAAACAGCGCCTGTTCCAGGTTTTTCAATTCGGTTAGCATTTTGGCACGTGACGATTTACTGCGTGAATCGACGTTGATAGGTGAATGTTCCACATCAATTGACGGAATCAAATCACCGGAGTGAACGCTGGAGGTGCTGATAAAATGTTCGGCCTGTCGTCGTCCGTCCAGCCCGAAGATGTAAAAATGGTAGGTACCCACTTTTAGTCCGGCTCTTTTAGCGGCGCGATAGTTACTTTTGTAGTTCCTGTCTTTATGACTCATGCCCTCAGTAGATTTCAAATACACGAATGTAACATTTTCATCTCGCAACTGTTCCCAGTTGATAAAAGAATTGTGATGCGAAACATCTACTCCCCGAACTAAGTATTTATCCGAAAACTCCGAATCGTCGAATGTGTGAAAAAACGAATTTCGCAGACGAACAAAATGAATGATGATAACCGACAGGAGAATGAGCATGAATCCCGCAGAGACAAATCTGATGATTTTTCGTTGTTTCCGTTTAATTGTCCTGTGTCTTCTCCTGTTTCTTTTCGATTTATTTTTTGCCGGTGTGCGAGCGGTCATTGTCTGTTCAGAAATTCAATTGACTTATTTTGTGGTTATCCACATGCAATTTTGTTGATTCGGCGCTCATGTCTTCCACCCTCGAACGGCGTATTCAGAAATGTAACCAATATGTCGTATATTTCTTCTTCGGAAAGATAGCGCCCCGGCAAAGAAAGTATATTGGCATCGTTGTGTGCCCGTGCATAAAAAGCAATTTCCGGAATCCAGCACAAAGCAGCTCTTATCCCCTGATGTTTGTTTACGGTGATGTTGATGCCGTTGCCGGTTCCGCAAATAGCTATGCCGGGATAGCATTCTCCGTTTTCTACAGCTGTCGCCAATGGATGTGCATAATCGGCATAATCGGAACTCTCAGGCGAGTAAGCGCCAAAATCTTTGTAGGGAATTCCTTTTTCCTCAAGAACTTTTATTACATATTGTTTGGCCTGGTAGCCGGCGTGATCGGATGCCAATCCGATGGGCTTTTCTGTTTTGTCAAACAAGGTTGCCATTGTCTTTATTTTTTTAGCTATCGGCCATCAGCTTACAGTTTGTTGCTGATAGCTGACAGCTAATAGCTAATTAGAGTATTTTCTTTACTTGTTGATATACGTTTTGGGCAGTGAAGCCAAGCTTTTCGTCGAGTACTTTGTAGGGTGCCGAGAAGCCAAACGAATTCAATCCCCAAACGCTGCCGTCGGCGCCTACAAGTCCTTCGAGCGTTACCGGAAGTCCTGCAGTCAATCCGAATTTCTTTTTGCCTTTCGGCAAAACCGATTCCTGATATTCGATACTTTGTTTGCGGAACAATCCTTCGGACGGAACCGATACGATGCGGACGCCAATGCCCTCTTTGCGTAACAAGGATGCGCCTTCGACAAGGGTCGAAACTTCAGATCCCGAAGCCAAAAGAATCACATCGTAGTTTTCGTCGCTCTCCACGATATAAGCGCCCTTATCGGCATTCAATGCTTCTTCGAAGCGAGAGGTAGTGGCCGGCAAATCCTTGATGTTTTGTCGCGAAAGGATGAGTGCCGAAGGCGTATTTTTGTTTTCCAAAGCCAATTTCCATGCAACCGTTGTCTCATGCACATCGGCAGGGCGAAGCACGAGCACCGAATTTCGTCCGCTGTGGTTTTGCAGCTTCTCCATCAGTCGGATTTGAGCTTCCTGTTCCACAGGTTCGTGGGTAGGGCCGTCTTCGCCCACTCTGAAAGCATCGTGAGTCCAAATGAAAACAATCGGTTTTTCCATGATGGCAGCCAGTCTGACAACGGGCTTCATATAATCCGAAAATACGAAGAACGTTCCACATGCCGGAATCACCCCTCCGTGAAGGCTCATGCCCACACACAATGCGCTCATTGTGAGTTCCGAAACGCCAACCTGCAGGAAGGCACCCGTGAAATCGCCTTTTTTGAATGCGTGGGTGTATTTGAGGAATCCGTCGGTTTTGTCGGAATTAGATAGGTCGGCTGAAGCTACCACCATATTTTCGACATGTTGTGCCAAATATCCGAGAACGGTTGCCGAAGCTGCACGAGTAGCCTGATCGGGCTTCTGTACAATTTCGTTCCATTTGATATCGGGCAATTTGCCCGAGAACCATTGTTGTTCCTTTTCCGCTAATTCCGGATGAGCAGCTGCCCATTGGTCGTGTTTCGCTTTTTTGGCGGCAACAATTTCTTTCAATTGGGCTTTACGATTTTCGTAAAGTGCTTTTGATTCGGGGAAGATGGCAAAAGGATTTTCAGGATCGCCTCCCAAATTGCGGACGGTTTGCACGAAATCGGCGCCCGCAGCGCTCAATGGTTGACCGTGTGTGGAAACTTTACGTTCGAAGGATGAATTGTCAACTGTTCTGGCTCCTTTCCCCATCACGGTTTTGCCGATGATGATGGTTGGTCGCTCAGTTTCGGCTTTGGCTTCGTTGAGTGCTGCGCGTATTGCATCCACGTCGTTACCATCGATGGTAATAACTTTCCAATTCCAGGCTTCATATTTCTTTGCCACATTTTCGCTGGTGACGGCATTGGTTTCGGTGGAAAGCTGGATGTCGTTCGAATCGTAGAACATAATCAGATTGCTCAAACCCAAATGACCTGCAACGCGTCCCACTCCTTGCGATATTTCTTCCTGAATGCCTCCATCCGAGATGTAAGCATAGATGGTATGATTGACGATATCACCCAAGCGCGCTTCCAGAAATTTGGCGGCAATGGCTGCACCGGCAGCAAAAGCATGACCTTGTCCCAGAGGCCCCGATGTGTTTTCGATACCTCTTTCCACATCTATTTCGGGATGTCCTGGAGTAGGACTGCCCCATTGCCTGAATTCCTTTAACTCGTCGAGGGTGAATTTGCCGCTCAATGCGAGGACCGAATAAAGCATGGGCGACATGTGTCCGGGATCGAGAAAAAAACGGTCGCGATATTCCCAATGGGGATTCTCGGGATCATATTCGAGAAATTCGCTGAAGAGTACGTTTATAAAATCGGCTCCTCCCATAGCACCGCCCGGATGTCCCGAATTTGCTTTTTCGACCATTGCTGCCGAAAGAATGCGGATATTGTCCGCTGCTTTTTGCATGATTGATTTATCGTTCATAAAAAGAAATTATGTAAATAAGTTATGAAATTCAATGTAAAGATACAAGAGCGCAATTAGTTGTTGCTCGATGTTCGCAAAGATAAACTTTTTCGGTTATAAACAAGTGTAAAATTTGATTTGTTTAGTGGATAAAACGGTATATTTTGATAATTCGTATCGATCATTCATTTATCGAGGGCTCTGTTGATAAAAGCATTGAGCGGATACTGCGCTTCGAAAACCTTCATGATGCGTTCGATGAGGTTGTCCTGCATGAAAAATTCGTTCGTCACCGGATAACCGGTAACGAAATGTTTGTTTTTCAATAAATCTATTTCCTCGAAATCTTTCGGATAACCTTTGGGGGGATTTTTCATCTTGTCTTCTTCGGACAGGCTGCCAAAGTATTTTTTGAAAGATTTGTTTTCGAGTATTTCCCTGATTTCTTGGGGATGATGGTATATTTCGTTGCGAACGGATTCAAGTGTTTCGGGTGCAGGCATGTAGATACCGCCCGACAGCATCGATTCGTCGGGCTGGATGTGAACGTAGTATCCGGCACGTTCGGCTTTTTTCCCGCCTTTGGCAATGAATGCTCCGAAATTGGTTTTGTAGGGCGATTTGTCGTGCGAAAAGCGCACATCGCGATAGATGCGGAAAATGCACTCTTCTGCACTTACCGTACCTATGCTTTCGTCGAGTTGGCTTAGTGGTGCGATGAGGGCATTGACAAATGTGGCAAATTCTTGACGGGCAGCTATGTATTCGTCCTTGTGTTCGTTGAACCAGTTGCGATCGTTGTGCACTTGTAGTTTCGAGAGAAAATTGAATATTTGTTTGAAATTCGTCATCAGTTTGTTCTTTTATTGTTCGTAACGATTACCCTAAAAGGCGGAGAATTTCTCCAAAGCTTTTATCCGAATGCAAAAATATTGCTTTTATTTCAGTTGTTTACCTGATTTTATGTTTTATTGACGCTAAAACCGAAAAAATATTGCAGAAAAAAATGGGATCAATTCAATTTAAGAGTAAGATGTTTTTCAAATATGACTTGTATGCTCGAATAGCTCTTAAAATAGATAAAGCGGGAGAAACACTGAAATTGTATTCTCTCGCTTTTGATTTCGGACGCCGTATTGCCGTCCTTGATTATGTCGGGGTACCAAGATTCGAACTTGGGACCCCCTGCTCCCAAAGCAGGTGCGCTAACCGG
>JARKPE010000028.1 GCA_029975415.1 Dysgonamonadaceae bacterium
CAAGAAATGGTTTGACGAGATAGGTTTGTACAATCTCACATTAAATTATGAGAAGTTAAACAATTAAAAGAAACCGCCGTGTGCGAGAGCATGCACGGTGGTGTGAGAGGGCGGGGGAGTAATCCCCCTACCTACTCGATTGGAATTTGTCGTGAACCAATTTTCGAATCAAATGTTTAAATTTTAAAATTTAATCGTAAATGAGCGTTATACTCCATATAGAAACTGCTACGCCTTTTTGTTCATGTGCATTATCCGAAAATGGGCTGAGTGTATTCAACCGCGAAAATCGCGAAGGATTGTCGCATGCCGCATGTTTGGGCGTTTTTGTGGACGAAGCAGTTTCTTTTGCCCGTTCCCAGGATAAAACAATCGATGCAATTGCCGTGAGCAGTGGACCCGGTTCCTATACCGGATTACGAATTGGCGTTTCGGAAGCCAAGGGATTGAGTTATGGACTGGGCATTCCTTTGATTGCCATACCCACACCGCTTATTATGGCACAGATGATGGCGAACGATGCCGATGACCAAACACTTTTGTGTCCTATGATCGACGCACGCCGGATGGAAGTGTTTGCCACGATTTACGATCATTCGTTAAAAACAATTCGAGAAACTTTGGCTGAAATTATTACTCCTGACAGTTTTAGCGATTTACTTGCAGATCACAAAATTCTCTTTTTCGGAAATGGCGCCGACAAATGCCAAAATACCATCACACATCCCAATGCGTTTTTTGTAAACAATGTTCATCCTTTGGCTTTAGCCATGATTCCCCTTGCAGAAAAAGCTTTTGCCGCTAACGATTTCGTGGATGTTGCCTATTTCGAACCACATTACCTGAAAGAATTTGTGGCCACAGTGCCAAAAAATAAAATAATTCAAGTTTAACCATTAAAAAAACATGCTTTATGAGTTCATTCGTCGAAATCAAAATGCTGCCCAATGGGCCGCTTCACCTCGAAGGTGATTTCAAAATTGTTCATCCTGACGGAAAAACGGAAGAAAAAAGTGGTGCAATACATTTGTGTCGTTGCGGCCAATCGAGTAACAAACCCTATTGCGATGGGTCACATCGCAAAGTTGATTTCAAAGGTTAATTTGTTTTTTTGGATCATAAGGTTGGAGAACTTGCAAAAGATCTTCGACCTTTTTATTTCTTTTTTTACTAATAGTATGAAAACAAAACACATTCTGTTTTTAGCATTTCTCGCTTCATTTTCTGCATTCGTGATGCATGCACAACCTGTAGCCGTAGTTCGCGGGCTTTGTTTAAATGCTCCTTCCAAAAGCGATGTGGACAGGTTTGTGAAATTAATCGACACCACACTCGCTGCCGACAGTGTCAATACCATCGTGCTCCGAATTGATTATCGCTACGAATACAAATCGCATCCCGAACTGAGGGCAAACGATCCGCTATCGGAGTTTGATTTGAAAAAGATTGCTGATGCGTGTCAAAAAAATCACATCCGTCTCATTCCACAGATCAATCTTTTGGGACACCAATCATGGGAAGGACAGGTAGGTAAATTACTTGAAGTTTATCCTCAATTCGACGAAACGCCTTCGATTCAACTGCCAAAAGATTACAAATGGCCTAACGCCGACGGATTGTATTGCAAAAGTTATTGCCCGTTACATCACGATGTCCACAAAGTCGTGTTCGATGTGGTGGACGAAATCGTGGAGGCATGTCGGTCCGATGCTTTTCATGCCGGGATGGACGAGGTTTTTTATATTGCTCATCCCAATTGCGAGCGATGCAAGGGCGAAGATCCAACAGTGCTTTTTGCAAGGGAGTAACCCTCATTCGCAATCATTTAGCCGAAAACGGAAAACAATTGTGGATTTGGGGCGACAGACTTATTGACGGAAAAACGACCGGCGTCGGAGAGTGGGAAGGCAGCTACAACAATACTTATCGAGCCATTGATCTGATTCCAAAAGATGTGATCATCAACGATTGGCACTACGAAGAGGCTGTGCCGACACCTGCATTTTTTGCAGCGAAAGGCTTTTCGGTAGTGGCATGTCCTTGGCGAAAGCCTGAAGTTGCTATTCAACAGGTGAAAATGATGAACATGTTTCGCGAGAATTCTTCTTCGGTTATGAGTTCCCGATTTTTAGGTGTAATGCATACTTTTTGGAGTGATACGCGCATTTTTATCGACGGAATGAACGGAACCGATAAAAAAGCACAGAACGATCCATCGGTACAAACTTTCAATGCGTTGGTGAAAGTGTGGTGAATTTTATCTGATAGCTAATTCGAAATAAGCCATCAGAAACAAATAGGAAGCCGGAAGCGCAATGAGTACACTGTCGATGCGATCGAGAATTCCTCCATGACCGGGAATAAGGGTTCCTGCATCCTTCAAATCGTAGGTGCGCTTGATGAGCGACTCGAATAAATCGCCCAATGTTCCGAATATGGAAACGACAAATGCGAATATTACCCAAAAATCTATCGGATATTCGGGTATAAAATGGGCAAAAATAAATCCTGCGACTACTGTAAACACGATTCCTGCGATAAATCCTTCCACTGATTTTTTCGGTGAAATTCGTGGAATGAATTTATGTTTGCCAATGAGTGAGCCGATGAAATAGGCAGCAGTGTCATTCACCCAAATGAAAACAAAAATGGCAAGTCCCGGTACGTAGTGAAATTTTTCGTCGAAAAGGTTGAATTGATACGAAAGCAGCATCAGCAAACAGAGTGGAAGTGTGATATACATTTGACCAAAAACCGAATAGATGATGGCATGAAGAATATCGAATCGATTGACAATGATTGCCGACATATAAAGCGCCAATAGGTAGGCCAAAACCGCTGCAGGAAAAGCGAAAAGATTGATTTTTTCGAGAAACAGAAAAGCAGTAAAGAAGATGACCACTCCGGAAAAAATATTAAATATTTTGCTGATGGCATGGGTGGTGTTTTTTTCCACCATCCGATAAAATTCGTAAAGGCCAAATCCGAGAATGGCGGCAAAGATGGGCATAAACCAAAACCTGCCGCCAAGCAATCCCAGCAGTATCACTCCGATATAAATAGTTCCGGTGAGAGCGCGTGTCGTTATGTCTTTAATGTTCAAAATAAAATTTTAAGTTGTTTGAATGTGCATCTATTCCCTTCGTGGGGGATATAGCCATGGATAGTGTATGTGTGTTCGGTTTTATTGATCGATGAATCTTACTCTTTATCCTCAAGTTGTTTCTCTACCGTTTCGGTTCCGTTTGCTTCCGTTGAAGTTTCGTCTTTTGCTTCAGCAGAATCGTCCTTTTCAAAATCGATATTATTTTCTATCAAAATATTGTACCAACCAACAAGTTTTTTTATGTCGGAGGCATAAACCCTGTTTCTGTCGTAAGTTGGAAGAATTTCGGAAAAATAGGCAAAAAGGTCTTTGTTTTGAGTCAATTTATCCAAAGCGACTTTTTTGCCACCTTCCATTTCTTTAATTTTCGCGAAAACTTCCCGCAAGGGGACATCTTCTTCTTCGGTATAAATCGAGACATCACTCAACGCAACAGCTTTTTCGGAGAGATAGATGGGAATACGTTTACCATCGGCAAGCGATTCTACGATGTTCATGTTTTTACTGGTCGATATCAACTTATATAGTCCGGGTTTGCCAGAAACAGATAGTATTTTTGTAAGCATATCCTTGAGTTATTTGTTATCGATGATGTTTAATATAATGATTTTTGACCTGCAAAGGTAGTTATAGAGTGGCAGATATGCAAACTTTCGTTTTTTTTTAATTGAAAAATTGCCTAACGTTAATTTAAGAGATTGATCCAATTTTCGAAAGAAAGATGTATCTTAGCATTGCAAAAACAAAACAAGTATGAAACGAATCGTTGTTTTTTTATCGATAATAGCTATGTTGTTTGCCTCTTGTTCCAATAAGGATAAAACTCGGAAAACATCTCCCGAAGATTCGGTTGCAGAAAAAATTAGTGCTGACGAAAGCGATCTCTTTATGTTGGTCGGAACATATACTTCGGACAAAGGCAGCAAGGGTATTTATGTTTATCGTTTTAATATGGATTCGGGAAAAGCCGATTCTGTGAGTATGGTTAAAACGGAGAATCCTTCTTATTTAACCATTAGTCCGGACGGTAAATTTGTGTATGCCGTCGAAGAAAATGGCGAAAAACGCAGTGCGGTTCATGCTTTTTCGTTCGATAAATCTAAGGGAACGCTCAAACATCTCAACAAACAATTGACAATGGGAGCCGATCCGTGTTATATTATGATCGATCCAAAAGGGAAAACCGTGTTTACTGCCAATTACAGCGGCGGCAGCATTTCATCTTTTCAAGTCGAAAAAGACGGATCGCTTTCGCCCATCAATACGCTCTTGCAATTTCATGGTTCGAGTTCCGATAAAGATCGTCAGAAAAGTTCGCATCTGCACTCGGTAAGATATTCGCCCGATGGGCAATATATTTTTGCTGCCGATTTGGGAGCCGATAAAATTTATCGACTGACTCCACTCGAATCGCCATTCAAAGGTCAACCTTCTGTTTTGAATGAAAGTTTAACGGAATTTCCTGTTCCGCCAGGAACGGGGCCACGACATTTCGATTTTCATCCGAACGGACAATATTTTTATTTGTTGGGCGAGCTTTCCGGAAAGGTTTTAGTATATGATTACAGCAGCGGAATGTTGACCCAAAAACAAACTATCGCTTCTGACACGGTTGCAGCACATGGGAGTGCCGACATTCATGTTTCGCCTGACGGACGTTTCGTATATGCTTCCAACAGGTTGAAAGCCGATGGCATTGCGATTTTTGCCGTCAACCCCGATGACGGCAAACTTACCAAAATCGGTTATCAGCCTACCGGCTTGCATCCGCGCAACTTCGCCATTACTCCTAATGGAAAGTATTTGCTTGTTGCGTGTCGTGACGACAACAAAATTCAGGTATTCTCGATTGATTCCGTAAGTGGATTGTTGAGTGATACCCATCAGGATATTTTACTCGGCAAACCGGTCTGTGTGAAATTCACATCAATGTAGTTCGGCTAATTTTCTTTATTGGAAATAATTTCGTAAATTTTTGCAGATTATTTCCAAGCCAATATACCTCCTTTGAGGTTGTAAATTACAGGGAATCCTTCTTTGGCAAGCATTTGGGCTGCACGCATGCTTCTCACTCCACTGCGGCAGAATACTGCAACCGGTCGTGATTTGTCAAGCTTTTTTCTGGCATTCTTAATAAAATCGGGAGATGTGAAGTCTAACAGAATGGCTTGGTCTATCGTGCCGGAGGCGTATTCATCAATTGTGCGAACGTCCACCAATTGCACTTTCGGATCGGCGATTATTTTTTTGAACTCGCTTGGAGTTACAGTTTTAATATTCCCCGAGGTTGATAAAAAATTAAATAGTCCCATATCGTTTTATTCGTTTTGAGTGATTAGCATGATGCATTCTTTGCAATCGAACGAAAGTTTCAATTTCGACTTTCCATTTGTAAGGTAGAGCGGCTCTTTGAAATCGTTTTTTCGAGTCGTTTCTTTCGGACAGTATCCGAGCGTATATTTGATGCAGTGTCGCATTGTCATGAGTGGCACATTTTTCTGTGCAACCTGTTCGAACGAGGGTTGCAGAATCTCTGTATGGTGGGCATTGTAGAACAATCGACTTTTTTCGTTGGAAACATTGCCCAAATAGGTGAGTTGCTTCGTAGGAAAAGGATGTGTTGCAGCTTGTAGTTTTTTTGTTCCCTGCCGATAATTTATTTTTCGCGCCGAAAGCAGTTTTTCCACGAGTTTTTTGCGCCAGTCGCTCAATATCGAGGAAGGAATGAACCATTGAGTCTTGAAATCGATGTTTACTTCTGCAATTTCAAAAGGCGTATTTCCTGTTCGAGAGAGCTGCGAGCGGATATTTTCGGTTTGTTCCGTTTTTGCGGGATTCTTTTCGAAAGGTTCTGCAATACTAATGCTCACGCCATCCTCATCTCTGATTTCGAGCGTAAAGCCGAATGGCAATTCGCCAATGTTGATTACGGCAGATATTTTTCTGTCGGCAGTTTTTTTCGATAATTGAGTTTCGAATTCGTGATCGTAATTTCGGTAGATTTTTGTTCCGACGTTCACATTCGGCATTTCTGCGGGGAATATTGTATTTCCTTCGGAGCGATTGACGCGAAAGCCAGTTAATCCGTCACGATCGATAAAGCAAAGTCCGTCGCCGTTGTGAAGCGATAATTTCGTATTGATTATCATCGAGTTTCTTCCGACAGATTTGATGGTTCCGATATATTCCCCGAAAGATTTAGGCGATTCCAACGAAACAATATCGTGCTGCCGACCGTACGAAAAATAATCGGTGAAACCACGATTGAAACTTTTGGAAAGATTGGGCGTAAAGGTAATTTTGCTGATGCCCGATGAAGTGCGGGTAAACTCGGGCCTTCGATCGAAAATCTCGTCGAGTTTCTGCCGATATGCCGAAACAACATTTTTCACATACGAAACATCTTTAAGACGACCTTCGATTTTCAGGGACGAAACGCCGGCATCGAGCAATGCCTCGAGATGTTCTGATTGGTTCAAATCTTTCAAAGAAAGTAAATGGGTATTTTTTCGCAATATCGTCCCGTTCGCATCCACCAAATCGTAAGACAATCGACATAGTTGCGCACACTCGCCCCGATTGGCGCTTCTGCCCGTTATGGCCTGACTCAGATAGCATTGTCCGCTGTAGGAGACGCATAGTGCTCCGTGAACGAAAACTTCGAGCGGAACGCTCGTTTGCGAAGCAATTTCGGCAATGTCGCCGATCGAAAGTTCCCGAGCCAGCACCACTTGCGAAAAGCCGGTTTGTTCGAGAAATCGAACTTTTTCAACCGTTCGGTTGTCGGTTTGAGTGCTTGCATGAAGGGGAATTGGGGGAATGTCGAGTTGTAGAATGCCCATATCCTGTACGATAAGTGCGTCGGCGCCGGCACGGTAAATTTGGTGAATCAACTTTTCGACGTTCGAAAGTTCCTTATCGTAAAGGATGGTATTCATCGCCACATAGACGCGAGCATTGTAGATATGGGCAAAATCGATCAATTCTGCGATATCTTCAATGGAATTTCCGGCAGCTGAACGAGCACTGAATCCTTCGATTCCGATATAAACCGCATCCGCTCCATGCAAAATCGCTTCTTTCCCGATTTGTTTATCTTTTGCCGGAGCCAATAGCTCAATTTTTCTGACGGTTTTCAATTATAAATCTCCCAACTGTTGTATTTCATTCAAATTGAACGGTGTTGCCTGATAAACGAAATAGTTAAGCCAATTGATATACAGTAGATTGGCATGCGATCGCCACCGAACTAACGGTGGTTGTTTAGGGTCATCGTTGCGGTAATAATTCTTGGGTAATTCCACCGAAGAAAGTCCTTTTTTCAAATCGCGAACATATTCATTATGAAGCGTTAGGGGCGAATATTCTGAATGGCCTGTGACGTAGAATTCTCGTCCGCCTCTCGAAGAAACAATATAAACGCCAGCTTCGTCTGATTCCGAAAGAATTTTCAGATCGGGACATTGACGGATTTCCTCGGCATGAACCGTAGTATGACGACTATGCGGAGCAAAAAAATCGTCGTCGAACCCACGAAAAAGTCTGAAAGACGGTTCGTTGATCGTATGACGAAAGACGCCGAACAATTTTTTTTCGAGCGGATATTTTTCGATTCCGTAGAAGTGATGCATGGCTGCTTGCGCTGCCCAGCAGATGTAAAAGGTGGAGGTAACGTGCGTACGCGCCCAATCAAAGATTCGTGTCAATTCGTCCCAATATTTCACTTCATCGAATGGAAGTAGCTCGACGGGAGCTCCGGTAATAATCATTCCGTCATAAAAAGAGTTTTTGATTTTGGGAAATTTTGTATAAAACTGAATCAGATGTTCGATTGGCGTATTTTTTGGAGAATGAGAAGATAGTGCCAGAAACTCGATTTCAACTTGTAAAGGCGAGTTCGAGAGTAAGCGAATTAAATCGGTTTCGGTAGTAATCTTCAAGGGCATTAAGTTAAGAATAAGGATTTTCAATGGACGAATGTCCTGCATGGATGCACGCAGATCGTTCATCACGAAAATATGTTCGTTTTTCAGAATCTCAATAGCAGGCAGGTTATCGGGTAATTTTAGCGGCATAGTTTATTCTTTCGAGTGAGTAATTCAAATTATTTTTATGGATAGAGGGAACGGTAATGTTTTAGGATTTTTTCATTTTTTGCACACTCCAACCAAATTTTCCGATTGACTTTCCCAATCCGTAGTAATTACCATGTACGTAGGCAAGCAATCCGGCCTTTTGAAGATCGAATTTCCCCGTTTCTGCGTCCATAAATTGTTCGTCGGCCTTCACGTTTAGCACTTCGGCTATGAACATATCATGCGAGCCGAGTGAAATAATTTCTTTCACACGACATTCGATATTTAACGGCGATTCTTCGATGATGGGTGCTTCAACCATCGAGGCTTTGCCGGGTGTAAGTTGCATTTCCTGAAATTTATTGAAGTTTTTGCCCGAACGCACCCCACACCAATCGGTGCCGTAAGCCAATTTCTCTGTGGTCAGATTGATCACGAATTCCATATTATGTTTGATGATCTCATAGGAATGTCGTTCGGGGCGCACCGAAATGTAGCACATGGGAGGATTCGTACAAATCGTTCCAACCCAACTTACGGTGAGAATATTATATTCTTCGGGTTTGCTGCCGCAACTGATCATTACGGCCGGCAACGGATATATCATAGTGCCCGGTTTCCAGTCTTGTTTCATTATTCTTCTCAAAGATGTTTCTAATATTTCGTTTAGCAATTATTTCAATACGATTTCATCCTTATTAACCTTCAATTCACAATAGTGGCATTGCAAAACCACTTTTTCCTTGTCGATGACGTGAAATCGTGTTTTCATCGGTTCGTTGTTGGTAATGCACTTTGGATTGTTGCATTTCACAATTTCGACGATTTCGTCGGGAAGCGAAATCTCTTTTTTTTCGATTACTTCGTAATCCTTGATGATGTTCAGGCTTACACTGGGGGCGATCAGAGCTATCCTATTGATTTCATCTTCGCGAAAGAATTTATCGGCAATCTTAATAATGCCCTTTTTCCCCATTTTGCGGCTTCTCAGATTATTACCGATGGTGATGCGATGATCGATTTTCTGCAATTGCAGCAGCGAGACAACTTTAAACAGTTCCTCAGTTGGAATATGATCGATGGCGGTGCCGTTTTCGAGCGCGGCAACTTGCAATTCTTTTCTCATATCTTGTTTTTGTTTAAATTTCTTCGGAATTGGAGAAACCCCATCTCGAAAAATGCAAAATAGTTATTCGTTATATTCAATGTTCAGCAAATCGCAAATTACGGCTTGTCGTGCATATATGCCATTTTTTGCTTGTTGAAAATAATAGGCTTTCGGATTGTCGTCCACATCCTGATCGATTTCTTTCACGCGAGGAAGTGGATGAAGTACACGAAGATTGCTTTTCGAATTGTTGAGCATCTCGTTGTTGAGGACATAAACGTTTTTCACTTTTTCATATTCCATCAAGTCCGTAAAACGCTCTTTCTGTACGCGTGTCATATATAGGATATCGGCTGTTTCGACGGATTCGGGAGCGAAATCCGTAAATTCTCTGTATCGAATCTGTTTGCTGTCGCAAAAGATTTTGTATTTGTCGGGAATATGCAACTCTTCGGGGGCAACAAAATTGAATGTCGGGTGAAAATGCGAAATTCCTTGAATAAGCGAGTGCACTGCTCGTCCATATTTTAAATCGCCAACGATGGTAATCGTCAGATTTTCGAGTGTACCTTGAGTTTCGTATATGGAGAACAGATCGAGTAGCGTTTGTGTGGGATGTTGGTTTGATCCGTCGCCGGCATTGATGATGGGAACCGGCGAAATTTCGGAAGCATAGCGCGCCGAACCTTCCAAATAGTGTCGCATGATGATGAGGTCGGCATAGTTGCTCACCATCATGATGGTGTCTTTGAGCGATTCTCCTTTGGTGGAGCTCGTAGTGCCCGCATCCGAAAATCCGATGACTCTGCCGCGAAGTCGATTGATGGCCGTTTCGAAACTCAAGCGTGTACGCGTGGATGGTTCGAAAAAAAGCGTGGCGCAAATCTTTCCTTGGAGCAAATCGCTATTGGGATTGGATTTGAAGCGTCCGGCACTCTCAAGAATACGCAGGATATCGTCCTTGTCGTAATCGTTGATATCTACTAAACTTTTGGGTTTCATTGGCGAATTGAAGTATAGATATTTATATCGACAAAAATACTGAATTTTGCTCCAATTTTTGGAGTTCGTTCCATAAATTTTTGTTGTTTTGGGTCAATCCTTTCATTTCCCGATCAAATCGACATGACAAAATGTTTTGAAATTGTGCAAAAAGAAAGCCCGAATTTGCATTACAAGTTCGGGCAAAATTTTTTTATTGAATGAGTTTTGTCATACTTCCAAATCGATATCGAAAAGTTCGTGCCAGGGAAGTCCTTGTTTGTTGAGCTGATCCATAAATGGATCCGGATCGAATTCTTCCACATTGTGTACGCCGGGTTTCTTCCACAGTCCCTGCAAAAACATCATTGCTCCGATCGTTGCAGGCACACCCGTGGTGTAACTTACACCCTGAGCCCCTGTTTCCCGATATGCTGCTTCGTGACTGCAATTGTTGTAAATATAATAGGTACGTTCCTTGCCATCTTTTATGCCTTTTATTCGACAGCCGATTGAGGTTTGTCCCTTGTAGTTTTCGCCAAGTTTTCCCGGATCGGGAAGAACGGCTTTCAGAAACTGAATGGGAACAATTTTTTGTCCGTTGTATTCTACTTCGTCGATGCGTGCCATTCCGATATCCTGAATCACACGCAGATGCGTGAGATATTCGGGGCTGAAAGTCATCCAAAAGCGGGCACGCTTGATGGTAGGAAAATTTTTGACCAACGATTCGAGCTCTTCGTGATAAATCACATAGGACTCTTTTGGCCCGATTTCGGGATAGGTGAGTGGTTTATGAATTTCGTGCGGTTCGGTTTCGATCCATTTCCCGTTTTCCCAATATTTTCCTTTTTGAGTTACTTCGCGGATATTGATTTCGGGATTGAAATTTGTTGCGAACGCTTTGCCATGATCGCCGGCATTGCAGTCCACGATATCGAGATAATGAATTTCATCGAAATGATGTTTTGCCGCATACGCCGTGAACACGCTAGTAACTCCCGGATCGAAACCACAGCCGAGAATGGCGGTAAGACCGGCTTTTTCGAATTTATCATTGTAGGCCCATTGCCAACTGTATTCGAAATGTGCTTCGTCTCGTGGCTCGTAGTTTGCCGTGTCCAGATAGTTCACGCCACATTCCAGACAGGCATCCATAATGGTAAGATCCTGATAAGGAAGTGCTACGTTGATCACGATATCCGGTTTGTACGTATCGAAAAGCTTTACCAGTTCGGAGACATTGTCGGCATCTACCTGCGATGTTTCAATCGTAATACCGGTACGACGTTTCACATCCTCGGCTATGGCATCGCATTTGCTTTTTGTTCGGCTTGCCAACATAATTTCGGTGAAAACGTCATGATTTTGAGCCACTTTGTTGGCTACTACCGTTCCCACACCGCCTGCGCCAATAATTAATACTTTTCCCATCTATGAATGATATTTAGGTTTGAATTTTGAAAATTATTGTACACAAATGTACGATAAAATTTTTGAAAATTCATCTCTCCCTATAATGAGCAGACGCAAAATATTTCTTTTTTGTAGAATGATTCTTTCAATACAAAAGAATGAGCTCCGAAGTCTCATTTTCGCAAAACAACGGCCGCTTTGGAAACTTGCGCTATTTCAGGCTATCTTCCCACACGATACAATCGTGCAGGGGCGAGGGTAAAAATATCTTTTATTTTTTACTGCTCGGTTTTTTGAGGGCTAATATAGAAAATTGTATATTTACAGCTTTAAAAAAAAGTTACAAGTCAAAAGCAAAATCACTAAAGTTGAATGAAAATGAAAAAATGGTTGTTTTTTCTATTGTCAATAATCATTTTTGCATTTATACATGAAGGATGCCATGCTCTTATCGCGATGTTATTTCGAGAATACCGAGCTTTTGTGGTTCATCCCTATGGATTTGAGGTCATATTCAAAACCCCTGTGCCCGAAAGGGAAGGCATCGAATGGGGTTTCATCTCGGGGGTAAGCAATGTGATTACTCTTTTGTTAGGCTATCTCATGTTTTCATTCAGAGAAAAAATTGCAGGATTACAAAGTTCGTTTCTGAGCACATTGGGCTATTGGCTAATTGTATTTTTCTTACTGGTTGATGCATTTAATCTCTCCATCGGACCATTTATTTATGGAGGCGACATTGGCGGAATTGTAAGGGGTTTCTCTATCAATCGCTATCTAATTCAGATTTTATTTTTTGCCGTTCTTCTGTTAAATAGGGAGCTTATCGTTCAAAAACTATTCCCGGTGTATGGTATAGAGAGTAAATATCCTTTGTTCCGCCCCTGGATAAGGCTAAATGGAAAAAGGTAAAGCCCATTCTGCTGACATTGTTGGCACATTGAAAATAGAATTCTCTCAATTCCCATGGCGGAAGGTATTTATTTAGGCTTCGTCAGCAAGCCTCCCTTTTAGGTCTTAATTCTTTTCACCTACATTACGAATCGACGTCAATTCTTTCAAGTTTAGAGATAGCGAAACTTCGATACAAAACGATAGGCAGTTTGGAAAATTGCACTTTACAGGATTCCATACTACCTATCAGCCATCTAAGTTCTCTAACTCGCAAAATAATGCATATACAAATTTGTCTGTTTCAGCAATTAATTCGTAGAGTTGATTATTCGTGATGATGTGGAAATGTTTTTTATTTGAATATCCATTTCGATGGACAATATCGTTCCTTATTTGAAGTTTGTCTTTAAGAAACTGATAGTTTGGAAAAGAAATATTGAAAGTCTTTTCGAACAACATACTTATGTCGAATAATCTATGGAAAACAGTATGTTCTATCGCATTTTTTATCATGTAGTCAACTTGATTTATCTCTGATAGATCAAATTTTCGATTAGATAATTTATCGTGTGATTTCAGAAATGCTTCTTTGTACTTCTGTTTTTTCATTACAAAATAAGTACACAAATCTTCCAAAAAGGCTTCCATTGAAGAATAAACATTTGCAAACAATATCTTATTCAACAATCTTTTATTCATTTCATCCATTTCCAAATTTGACGATGTGATGATATCATCGATGGCTTTATCATAAAACATTATAACATGATAACGACTTGTAAATCCTCCTCCAATGTCATATGCTGTAACTTCACCTGAAGCATAATAATAAATGTTTTCAAAGGTTTCCGTATCATCATCAATCGTGAAATCACCTTCGATAATTTGGTCGATGTGCTCCATATTTTCTTCCACAAAATAAGCTCCAATATCTAAAATAGGCTTTGTCGTCTTGTTCGTTAGTAAGATATTCCCTCTGACAAAAACCGTTTTAGATGGAATGGGATAGTGTTTTCTTTCTATCATTTTGCTTTATTTAAACTTTTACAAATCTCCATATGTCTCCTTTTTCGTTTGGGAACAAGTAAGTTTCATAAAATTCTTTCCCCATATTAGGGACTTTTACAGGTATTCCCTTAGACAATGTTATCTTAGAAGCAGGGATATACAGCTCGTAATTAATCTGTTTGAGGGCCTGAAATATCCCGATTAAAATGAAATAAGAATAAACATATTTTCTCTCCCAATCATCATAACTTAAACCTTGCAAAGTAGCATACTTATCACTTCCATAATTATCGTAAAATATTCCTCCCTGAACACAATGATATTGTGAGTGTGCGATTGCATTACGAATTTGGCTATTGTAAGCATCCTGTATTATTTGCTGAAATTTTGGCGATGGCGTTAACCTATTGATTATTTGTTCTCGTATATGTTTACTTTTACCATTAGGAGGTAATTTACCAATCGTTAGATTCCAATCATAGTCATCGCTATTTAATATATTAACCACCTGGGTAAAAGTCCTTAAGAAATAAGCATTTTCCCAGATATTCAAATATGTACTTTTTTCTTGTTGTATTTCCTTTTCAAATTCAGAAATGCCATTAAAAAAAGTATTTCCATACTGGATAAAATAATCATCATTCTCAGTGACTTTACCAATTCCATTATAAGAAATGGAGTTAATTATTTGCATACTATTGAGACCTTCATCGCCTAATCCCACACAAGGAAATCCATTATAGCCGATAAAACCATTTTGTTGGCAAAGTAAAAGGTCTCCTACATGCGACATTTTTTTCCTACACAAGTTGAACAATTCATGGATGCCTCCTCTTACTTCCAATTCATACTTGTGAATGCTACTTAAACGAATCATAAATAATTATATATTGAAAACTGTCAGAAAATATCTCTTCCTCTTTTTAATTTATCATATATTATTGATCATTGCTAAAAGCTTCATTTTTTCTGGCTTTAATAAAGAAAGCTCCTTCACATAAATCTCTCATAGCTCTGCTTAAACTTTCAGGATATCTTATTATATAATCATAATCCTCTTTAGAAATGATTTTCCCGAAGTATTTATACTTCAGACTTGCACCATGAAACAATTTGGCTCTCATAATGCCTCCAACCATAATTGCATCAATTTTAAGCGTGTAATTGTTTACAGCATCATAATGATTAACAACCGTAGAATAATTATTTTTTTCAAAAAAAGCTTTTATATGGTTTCGAGATTGATCAGAACTGCCAACTATGCTTTCCAAAACCATAAAGTATCTTGCAATTCTGTAAAGAAGATTTGATTCCCTATGAGCATCTCGAAATAAGCCCAATGAGAAACTATATTTTTCAACAATGATTTCAGCATTTTTAATGTAATCTATTTTTTCTTTTTCATTTATCCATAATCTCGTAACCTTATTGTATTGTACTAATTGCGTCTTATACCATATTTTCCCATTTATTTTTACAATATTAAAAAAACCAATGGGGGTTTGACCTGAGATTAGAGATAAAAATAATTTTGCATTGTTTATTTGATCCTCATATTCTTCCTCAATTGTCGATAAATTTAAATTTGATTTATCGGATTTGCAAATGATATAACAAACAGGAATATTATCTGAATAATCTTTGTTAAACGTTTCTAAGTTTTGTTCTCCTATTTTATAATTAAATTTGGCAGCAAAATCTTTTATGTAATCTATAAAATTATTATGATATAAGGGTTCTAAGGGTATCAATAATGTATTATTGAAGATTTCAACAACCTCATTGATATGTGAACCAAAAACTAATGATCCAAAATAATTATCACTTTTTAAGTAGCTATCAATTATATCCATCATATAGATTTTTTTCCTCCCAATATCATCCTCTTTCCAGAATTTTCCCCAAATGAAACTCGACGGTTTGGGTGGTTGTGTCGTAAACGGTATCGACAATTTCGACGAGTGCAGTTTCGCGATTTTTATGGTAGCCTACGTAAAAACGTACGGCATCGTATTTTTTCAAATGTCGTTTACCGTCTTCGGGATTGAGCCATGTGTATTTGTTGAGGGTGGTTTGCTTCAGCTGACGGTATTCTACCTTTTTCGTGCCCGAAAGAATGGCATCGAAATAAACTTTCTTGATAATGAGCGTTACGATTTTTGTATCCTGCTTTTCATCCTGTTTTGCTTCTGCAACTTGAGGCATGGATGCGGCAGGAACAATATATTCTTTAGCCGTTTTGTTTATAGAACCTTCCGTTGGTTGAGCGGCAGGTGTAGCTATAACTTTTCGCTTGTCCTCCGATGGATTTGCCGGCGACAAATCGCCCAGATCGAGGGCAGGCAGATTGCGTACTATTTCCACTGTTTGCAGGCTGACGTTGATAATGCTCAGCAGGAGGTCGAGAATGTATCGGGGATTGCCCTGCTCACGCGCCCAATCGTTGGGATCGTTGACGATGCCGCTATCCTTGTTGGTAGTAACCTGGTAGCGTTCCATGATCCATTCGATGGCACTTTTGCCGTTCACCACATATTCGTAGGCTTCGTCGGGAATGTTTTCGATGGTAATCTGATGATTGTAGAGAATGGTATGCCGCTCGCCTTTGCGGGGGAACCGCATTTTGACTACTTCGTAATCGACGGTTGCGCCGGTATCGATATGAACGACAACGCCGTTAGGCTTGGGATAGTTTTCGTAATGGAGGTGCAGCTCGGCCAGTTGTCTGCCGGCTTTGGCAAAACGCCAAAAATCGGTACTGTTTTCCACCAACGGCAGACGCGGCAGCATTTTTTTGAGATCAGCTGCAAATGTTTCCCGATACTGCGGGCTGTGCAGCATGCCATACACATAGTAGAACACATCCTCCTTTTTGGTCATGTTGCCGTACTGACTGCGTGCCCGCTGAAGAATGAAATCGCTGATGCCGTCGCGACGGGTGTACATGTTTTCATCCGGCTCGGACAGGGCATCAAACAGCGTGGGACTGTTTTGCTGACGCTCTTCGTACCAATAGAGAGGGAAATATTGATTATTAAACATTAATTGATAATCAGGGATATTATTTGAAATCAAAACGGAATAATCTTTATTAGCACCTATACCCATTGTACTTATTACCAAATTTTCAGTGGTAGAAAGTGGAAAAAGTTTTCGACTTAGACCGGGACTCTCGATAAAAGATTCGTCAAAATATAAATATTGTTTGGTAAAAGGTCGATAAGAACAGATTCGATAATCGTTTTGCAGCGATAGCGCCAACCCCTTTTGTACATCATTCCTTAATGCCCTTGTCCAAGCTATTTTCTTTTCATCGGTTTCAATAAAATCTTCCACCTTCAAACCGGGGTTTTCGCGTTTTGCTTCCTGATAGGCTTGCGTTTGCTCGTTGTAGAAACGAATCATCCGTTCCATATTTTCGGTTACCTTGCGTTTAGAAAAATTATAAACCCAAGAATCACGTCCTGTAGCAACACCTACAGCATACGTTGTAAAAAATGCTTTTGCTCTTCCGTCGAATTTTTGGTCGGGAGCAAGGGGAATAAATTCCGAAAAGCGGTCGTTGCGGTGGTTGATCCAATCGCCGTGTTTGTTGGGGTGCAGCTTTTGCCACGGCATTTGGGGATTGCCCACGCTGCCCAGCTTTTTGACAAGCGAGAGTTTATCCTCGCGTGAAAGATAGTCCTCTACTTCGTAGTAGTAGATATCGGCTTTACCGCTGCGGGCAGGCTTTTTCACCAGCAAGGTAATGGCAATGGGGGTGCGGCTGCCCGAACCAAAGATTTTTCCTCCTTCCTTGCGGGACAATTCACCACTTGTACGCTGATTTCCCCGCAGATTGAATACATAAATGGAAGAAAATTCCTTTTCAATCGATTTGCGAAAGCCGTCGGTGCTGTTGCCGTCAATCCATGCGCCGTTGCTCACAAAGCAAATCACGCCGCCATGTTTGGGATCGAGGCGGTCGCTTGCCCAGCGAAAAGCACGAATGTAAGCATCGTAGGACGATTTATTGAGGCCGGCGGTGGATTCCTTCACATAGGTATTCATCACGCGTTGGTCCAAATGTTCGTATTTCTGGTTTTGGGCATTGTCGTTAGCCGATTTTTGACCAATGGAGTAAGGCGGATTGCCAATGATAACACGCAACGGTGTTTTCTGTTGCTGCTGCACACGTTTGGAGTTTTGCGGAAAAATCTCGCTGAAAAGTTCTTCACTGTCGCGGGTTTCGCCCAGTTGGAAAGTGTCGGTGAGGCAAATGCCGTCGAAAGGGGTATATTCGCCCTCAGGCTCGTTGCGGAGGTCGTGATAAACGTTTTCGATATTCACCGAAGCAATGTAATAAGCCAGCAGTACAATCTCGTTGGCATGAAGTTCGTGCCGGTATTTCCGTTCGAGCGATTCGCCCTGAATCAGCCCGCTTTGCAACAGGCGGGTAATGAATGTGCCCGTGCCGGTAAAAGGATCGAGGATATGAATGTTTTCGTCGGCAAGCGAGCGATCGAATTCCTGGCTCAACACATCGTTGACGGAACGAATAATGAAATCGACCACCTCCACCGGTGTATAAACAATTCCCAATCGTTCAACAAGTTTAGGAAAAGCTGCCTTGAAGAATTTATCGTAGAGTTCGACGATGATTTTCTGTTTGGCTTCGGCGTTATCAATTTCGGAAGCACGCATTTTGACGCTGTCGTAGAACTTTTGAAGTGTTTCGTTTTCCTGCTCGGTATTTTCCTCTTCGAGAAGCGCAAGCACCTGCTGCATGGATTGCGAAATGGGATTGTTGCGAACGAAGGAATAATTTTCGAATAGGGCTTCGAATACCGGCTGAGTGATGATATGCTGGGCAAGCATTTCGATGGCTTCGGTTTCGGAAACGGAAGGATTGATATTTTTGTGCAGTCCTTTGAGGAAGCTTTCGAAAGCTTTTCGGTGCTTTGTGTCGGAGGCAACCAATTGGGTAATCCGCTGAATGTGTCGTTCGGCAATTCCGGCAATATCTTTCGCCCACTGTTCCCAATAGCGGCGATCACCCACTTTTTCCACCATTTTGGCATAAAGAAGTGCCTGCATCTGCTCGAATTTGAGCGAAAGTTCCAATTCCACATCCGCTGCCGCATCGGGATCGAAATCCACCACATCATCGTCGCTTCCATAAGAGGGAGCACCTACCAAAATGTTTTGGGGCTTGTTGCGATTGAGCTCTATTTTATTGATGGTGGCATTGAAACGGTCGTCGTGGGCACGCAAAGCATTGAGAACCGTCCAAACGACGGCATATTCCTTGTTGTTGTCGAGGGCTTTTTTTGCATCGGCATCGCTGGGGATAACGACTGGAATAATGATATAGCCATATTTTTTGTCTGGAGCACGTCGCATTACCCGTCCGACGGATTGCACGACGTCCACCTGCGAATTTCGGGGTGAAAGAAAAATGACGGCATCGAGCGAGGGAACATCCACACCTTCGCTCAAACAGCGGACATTGGTGAGAATGCGGCAATTCTGTGTTCCGCGTTCCACACTTTTGAGCCACGAGAGCTTTTGATAACGTTCGGTGGCAGGCATTGTGCCGTCGATATGTTCACTTTCTATCATCACCATTCGGCTGCGGGCTTCGTCGCTCAGATTTTTGTAATAGATGTTGCCCATTTGGTTGAAAGTAGCCGTTATCTGTTTGGAGATTTTGATACTCTGGCAGAAAGCTACTGCCGTGTGCATGGGTTCGGGATCACTGCTTTTGACCAATGCATTATCGCCGACAATTTCCTTACTTAACGCATTGACACAGCCGATAAGTTTGTTAATATCATTGGCGGGAACTTCCGTGGGATTGTTGGAAACCATTTCCTGCACCGCAATCGGCATATCGTTTTCGTTAACGGTAAGAATGAGAACTTTGTAGTCGGAAAGCAATCCTTTTTCAACGGCTTCACCAAAGCCAATGTGGTACATTTCGTCGCCATACAGTTTCACGTCGTCCATCGAACAAAGGACAGCATCCAAATCGGCAGCCTTTTTCTTGGTGTCGTCGCTGTACAGACGAGGTGTTGCCGTCATATACATTCGTTTGCGGCCTTGAATAAAGTTGTTATCATGTACTTTCACAAAAGCCGATTCATCTTCATCGGAAAGGGTAACGCCGGTGGTGCGGTGTGCTTCGTCGCAAATAATCAGGTCGAAAATGCCCGATTCATTTCCATACACTTTTTGATATTCCTTTTGAGCATTCGAAATGACTTCTATGGACTGGTAGGTAGAAAAAACCACCGTCATCCCTTCGCTGCCAAGCGCTTCGCGAAACTGTTTCATAATAGAAGGCACATCGGTGGAGGCAGGCAATGCCAGATCCACTACGCTAAATGTATCGGTATCTTCGTTTTGTACTTTCTTTTTGCTCACTTCGGCATCGGAACAAATGCAAATGGCATTGATGGGTTGTGCCGCTTCGTTGGTCCATTCGTCGAGTGTCTGGCCGAGTAAGGCAATGGAAGGGACGAGAAACAGGATCAGTCCCCGCCCATTGGTTTGCTGTTCGGCAATTTTGAGCGAAGTAAAGGTTTTGCCCGTGCCGCAAGCCATGATGAGCTTTCCCCGGTCATTGTGTTTGAAATAATCCAAACTGTTGGCAATGGCTTTTTCCTGATGTTCGAAAGGAATTTTGCGAGGTTTACGTGACTGTTCGCCATACATTCCCTGCAACAGTTTATCCCAATCTACGCGGCTGTTTTGCAAATGAAAGAGCGAAATGCGCGAAACGGCCGGCGTATGATTGCGAATGGCTTCTTCGGCATTGCTGCCCCAATGGTTGGTAGTAGCAATCCAAAGACAATGTTCAAATTTTTTGGTTTGTCCACTGTCGTCCACAAACGAACGGCCGGCAGTAGTCAGGAAACTGTCCACCGCCGGTTTGTTGATGACGGCATTCTCCTGATAGCATTTGCATTGGATTGCCCAATAAGCTCCGTGCGTGGTTTTTGCGACCAAATCGATGCCGGTATCGTTGCCACCCAGATCGCCTTTGAAAGGAAATTCGCTCCAAAGCCAAACCCTTGTAAACAGATTGGCATAATATGGCTCGGTGAGCAAATACAACTGCATCAAGCGTTCGAAGCGTTCTCCTTTATCTTTTTGTGAAAACGATTCTTTGCGGAATTGATTGAGAATGGATTGAAAGGTGGACATCTTCATCAAATTTTAGAAGGCAAAGCTACTAAAATTTAATCTTATTTAGCATTTTCATGAGCAAAAAAAGATCCTCGAAATGATGATTTACGATCCGAAGCATGGTTCATTGGCGAATTTCTTTTTTTGTTCACCAAAACCCATGAATGAATTCATGGACTATGGTGTACAAACAGAGAGAAGTGTTTCCATTTTATATAGGAGGGTGTCTCAAAAGGGCACTTTCTTTTTTAGATCAAGCAGCCAAATCAAGGGCTAAATTTTGATTTGAAGTAATTCTGTTTTTAATTTTTTGGAATGAGCAAAACATAACGAACATAACGATAAATATAAAGGTATTTATCAGCGATTTTATGTCGATTTGTTGATTTTCCTGCTCTTTTCCTTTTCGTTTGCTCATTTTACGCCATAATTTTCCGATGTTGAATGCTGTGGCAAAGAGAGCAAAGTCGGCT
>JARKPE010000053.1 GCA_029975415.1 Dysgonamonadaceae bacterium
ATTACGATAAATCCCATGCTGTCGCACAATTGCAATAATTCGGGTGCAGGAGGATTGTGAGAGGTTCTAATGCCGTTCACCCCCATTCCTTTCAAAATTTGCAATTGCCGTTCGATAGCGCGTTTGTTGACTGCTGCCCCCAGACAGCCCAAATCGTGATGCATACACACGCCTTTTATCTTCACGTGTTGTCCGTTGAGCGAAAATCCGTTGTCAGGATCGAAAACAAACGTCCTGACGCCAAGCGGAGTAGTATAGGAGTCGATTGTTTTCCCCTTTTCTAAAATTTCGGTGCGTATTTTGTACAAATATGGATCTTCGATGCTCCACCGCCGAGGATTGTCAAGCACCAATTGTTGTTCCTCTTTGGCAACATCGTTTCCTTTTATCGTTCTTGACGATTGAACCGTTGTCAATATCTTTCCAGATTGATCGATGATTGATGTTTTTAACAAGACATTTGTGGAAGAAGATTTTTCGTTTCGTATGTTGGTAACGATATTTACTGTAGCTTTATCGGCTGACACATTGGGGGTAGTAACATACGTTCCCCAATTTTCTACATGAACGGGAGCGGTTTCCGTAAGCCATACATTGCGATAAATGCCACAACCTGAATACCATCGTGAGTTAGGCTGCTTACTGTTATCGACTCTGACGGCAATCACATTATCGCCATTGAAATGAAGATAAGGCGTAAGGTCGTATTGAAACGAAATATATCCATAGGGACGAAATCCCAGATGATGCCCGTTGATCCACACGTCTGAATTCATGTACACGCCATCGAATCCGACAAACAACTTTTTGTCTTTAGCCGATGGATCTACACGAAAAGTTTTTCGATACCAGCCCACACCACCGGGAAGAGCTCCTCCTCCCGCTCCAGAAGGATTATCTTCGCTGAAAGCGCCTTCAATAGCCCAGTCGTGAGGCAAATTGAGGTTCCTCCAATCGGAGTCGTCAAACGATGGCTGTGAGGCCGCTGCAAGGTCTCCCAAATGGAATTTCCATCCTTCGTTGAAACTGCTGACTTTTCTCCCGATATCTTTCCCTGAAACATTCGTGGCGAGCATTAAGAGTGATGCAAAAAGATAAATTCCGATTTTTTTCATTGCTGTAATTTTATGGTTACTTTTTCCCCACTGTATTTCACTTCGACTCCTTTGGTTTCGAAATCAAGCGATTTCGGAGAATTTTGCTGTACAAAAATAACGTTAAATTTTCTATTTTGTAGCATCCCGTCGTAAGATCCCTTTCGTTCTCCAATTGTAAGTGTTTTGGTCGAATTATCGAAAGAGAAAGGAATCATACTGAATTTTCCCTTTTCATAATTGTAGTTTACTGCTTCGTCTTCGTATAGGGTAAACGAACCATTCTGTCCGTCGTAAACATACAGTGTGATCTCATCCGGTAATTTTTGGTTATAATATTCAATTTCGGGTCCAAAAGGAACGATGCTGCCGGCACGGACGAAAATCGGCATTCGATCATAAGGTGCATCTACCGTTTTCCATTGTTTTGCATCGATGAAAGCGCCGGAATACAGGTCGTACCAACCTTCACAATTCGGAAAATAAACTTTTCGAGTTCGTGCTCCATATTCATAAACCGGACAAACCATAAAAGCTGTTCCGAACATATACTGGTCGCCAATATCGGTTACATTCATATCCTCGGTAAAATCCATTACCAAAGCACGCATAATGGTATAATCATTGAAAAAGGTCATTCCCGCAAGCGAATAAATATAAGGCATAAGTCGATACCTCAATTGATCATAATATAGGATCGATTTGTAGGCGGGATGATTTTCAGGTGCTATATTGAAAGGTTCGCGAAAAGGGAACTGACCGTGAGCGCGAAACAATGGGACAAACGCCCCAAATTGATACCACCGGGTATTGAGCTCACGCCATTCTTTAAGATCTGCATTTTCTACGCCGGTTTTATCAAAAATTCGTTGTCCGTTCTCATAGCGTTTTTCAACGCTAAAGCCGCCGATATCCATTGTCCAATAAGGTATTCCGCTTAACGAAAAATTCAGTCCGGCCGAAATTTGGGCTTTCATGTCCTCCCAACGAGTTCCGATATCGCCGCTCCAAACTGCTGTGGAATAACGTTGCAAACCGGCAAATCCCGATCGGGTGAGAAGAAATACCCGACGATTCGGGTCAACGCCGCGCTGTCCGTCGTATATGGCTTCGGCATTCATCAATGCATACGCGTTGAAATATTTGGTGGATGGTCCCAATGCGGTCGGGCCACACAATTTTTTTCGATAATCCATATCGGTATTGTCCTGGATGTTCGGTTCGGAAGCATCCATCCACCAAGCATCAAATCCGAGAGGATATAATTTTTGTTCCAACTGTTTCCAGAACAATTTACGGGCTCCTTCGGCGTAAGCATCGTAGAACGAACCGATATATCCGGGATAAATCCAGTCACGAATGCTGTCCTTAACGGCTTGCTGATACATCCACCCATGTTCGTCGAACTGTTTGTAGTGTTCGGTAGTAATATAGAATTTGGGCCAAACCGAAATCATAATCTTTGCATTCATGGCGTGTACCGAATCCACCATGCCTTTTGGGTCGGGAAAACGCTGTTTGTCGAAATCGTGGCTACCCCAGGCATCTACAGGCCAATATGACCAGTCCTGAACAATGTTATCGATGGGAATTTGTTTTTCGCGAAATTTTGCGAGTGTTTCCAAAAGTTCGTGTTGAGTTTTGTATCTTTCGCGACTTTGCCAGAAGCCCATAGCCCATTGAGGGATTACTTGCGATTTGCCCGTAATGGTTCTGTAACCACTGATTACATCATCCATATTTTTTCCGTAGATGAAAAAATAATTTATTTCGTTGCCCATTTCGCTCCAAAGCGAAAGTTTTTTCTGTTCTGTGTCATCAACCGGACTAAGGGCTTTGAGCGATAAATACGAAACACTGCCGTCAGGTTTCCATTCGATGCGAATTGGTATTTTTTGCCCGGCTGTGAAGTTGTAGGAAAATTTATAATCGTTTGGATTCCATGCTGCACGCCAACGCTCTTTTACCACAGGTTCATTGTTCAAAAACACTTTAGTGTAACCGGCATAATGAAGTATGAATCGATAAATTCCACTTTCGGAAGATTCAATTTGTCCTTCCCAAACGACAGTTGCATCGGACAAATCGAAATTTTCAGGAAAATTTTTTATCAACGAAAGGTTTTCATAATCAATCGCAGATTCGATTCTTGATATCGTTTTTTCTTTATTCGCATAAGTTGCCGTAAGCCCGCCTTCTTTACCGGTTTTGTCGTAAAGTTTAAACTGGCTGAGTTGTTCATAATCGCGAATATCGCCAAATTTGCTCAATGAATAGTTATCCCATAAAATTCCGTAATTTTTTGTGGAAACGATCATGGGCACTGAAACTTTTGTATTGTACTGAAAGAGAGATTCGTTCTTTCCTTTATAATTGAATTCGTCGGATTGGTGTTGTCCTAATCCGTAAAAAGCTTCATCGTTCTGTGATTCGAAAATCTGACGAAGGGTATATCCTTTTGTGCCTTCCACTTCGATGGGTGTAAATGTTTTTCCTCCTCCCTTATTTTCGAGAAGGATTGGTTTGTTTTGCTTGTCAAAAAATGCAATTTCGCCTGTTGATTTATTTATGGTTACTGTCAATGAATCAGTCGATAAAACCACCTCTTTGTCGGTTTCACTTACTTTAAATTTATCCGTATATTGGAGATTGGAAACGGTGATTAAACTCTTTTCCTGCGAAAAATTTTTATCGGCTGTTGCTTGTACATGCACGACTTTGTCGTTTACAACCTGTATTTTGATTTTGTGTGCAGGGATACTATCCTTTCCTTTTATGGAAAGGACAATTCCGTTTTCTATCTTTTGAAATGATTTGGAAGCACAGGAAGAGCTAAATATAACGAACGAAATAAAAATAATGATATAATATAAGTTCTTCATAATTAATGGAATAAAATTTTATGTTTATGACGACAAAAGATTGTTTTTATCAATCATAATGATTTTAGAAGAATATTGATAAAAATCATTTCAACATCCATCCTAAAGCAAATACCAGTGGCGCTTGCCAGTTTATAGCAATTTCATTGCGCGCGTAATCGTTTTGTTCGTCAACCCAGTCAGTTGCCTTATGTCCACCGCCAACCAAATAACCGGGCCATGGAGCTACATTGTGATCGGCTGAGGAGCGTCGGTCATGCGGATGCATCGGTGGGTTTATTCCAATTCCGGTTACATAGGAACGGTTATAGTAGTTCCGTCCGAACAAGTGTGCAACCGCATCAAAAGCAGTTTCTTTGAAGGCGATATTGGCGTTTAATCGATCAGCAACAAAAAGGTTGATTGTTTGTCTGGCTATTGTTCCGTTGCAACCCCAATAATATCGTTTCAACGGACGACGATATAGATCTTGTTTGGCATTGTTGACTATTTTGTTGGCGACAGTAATGATATTATGTCGAATGTTTTGTTCAACTTCCTTATTTTTCCCCTTTCGTTCGCATAAGGCATAAGTGAACATACCCAAATTGGAAACATTTCCCCAATCCCAATCCTCGTCAACTTGACAATTCATTTTTGAGGCTCGTTTTTCGAAATCTCTCAAAAATTCCACTTCGCCGGTCGTTTGCCACATTTCGGCAGCAGCCCAAAGGCGGTCATCTTCATCCGAAGTTTGATAACCACCCGTTTTAAAATCTCCCTGTACGAAAGGTTTGTTTTCGGGATGAGTTTTCAGATAGTGATGACTTAGACGAGCAGCTTCCAAACATTTTTCGCTATATGCTTTGTCAAAAGGAGCGAAATTTCGGGCAGCCATTGCCATTATCGCGACGAAATCAGCTGTTGCAGCAGAGCTCCATTCGGTAAAATATCTTTTCTCCTTATCTTCTTCCGGCATGATAAAAGGTGCAAACTCGAGACGCGTAAGTTTGTGCGATACTCTGCCACTTCCATCCGGATACTGCATTTTCAAAAGCCAATCGGTTTCCCACTTCAATTCTTTTAAACTCAAGTTTCGCACTTCAGAAAGTGCTGAAAATAAGGGAAAAAAAGAGATAAAAAAATAAAAAAAGTAGCATATTTTGTCTAATATATCATTAAAAATGAGTATATTAGCTGTATAATTACAAAAACAGAAAAAATATGC